>JAFGKC010000059.1 GCA_016928765.1 Syntrophaceae bacterium | reverse complement strand
TGAAGCGCTTTCTTTACGGGCGAATAATTAACGCGATGGATGAGCGCGAAGCAAAAATTGCCGCTCGTTTCAGCGAAGCGCAGGAAATTAAAGAAAAGGCGACAGAGGCGGCCGATCTTTACGACAAAAAGAATCAGTTGCTTGCCGAAAAATCCGAGCAGATGCTCAATGAAGCAAGCGTGGCGGCTGAATCCAGGAGAAAGGAACTTATGGAAAAAGTTCGGGAAGAGGTAGACGCAATTAAAACACGCTGGCAGACCATGCTGGCGCGCGAAAAAGACGCTTTCTTTCAAGACTTACGGGGGCGGGCAGCAAAGGAAATTTATGCCACAGCGCGCAAAGCGTTGACGGATCTGGGTAACGCTGATTTGGAAGCGCAGATAGTCGAAGAATTCATCAGGCGCGTGCGCGGGCTGGATACCGCGAAAAGCAAAGAAATCCGCAAAGCAATCACGGGCGGAGGCAACAAAGTAGTGGTGCAGAGCGCTTTTGACATCGCTACCGACACTCAGACCAAAATAGAGCAGGCATTAAAACAACAGATTACCAACGGCTTTACCATCCGTTATATGACGCAACCTGATGTGGTTTCCGGCATAGAACTAAGGGTTAACGGCCACAAAATTGCCTGGAGTCTGAATGAATACCTGGAAACCCTGGTCGAAAACCTTACGGAAACAATACAAAGAGAGGCACACAGCGCCTGAGAGAAATACCGATTTGAAGGGGGAAAGCTAAATGAATGAGCAAGCCGGCGTAAACGAGTCTCAAGAATTAAAATCATTTCTTGATGATACCTTTTCCACCATGGATGAGGTTTTAGAAAAGCAGAAACCGGAACTGCGTCAATACGAAATTGGCACCATCCAGTTTGTCGGACGCGATATCGCCAGAGTCAGCGGGCTACCCAATATCCGCGCGGAAGAACTGGTGCGTTTTTCCGGAAACTACATGGGGCTTGTTTTCAATATAGATCCCGATGAAATAGGCGTAATTCTTTTAGACCCCAGTGAAAATCTTCAGGTAGGAGAAGAAGTCCATCGCACCAAGCGCGTTTTGGACGTGCCCGTAGGAGAAGGTCTCTTGGGAAGAGTAGTTGACCCTCTGGGGCGGCCGCTTGATGGCCTGGGCGACATTAACACCGTAAAACGTCTTCCCGTGGAAAGACCAGCGCCCGCGGTTATGGACAGAGCTCCGGTAACCATTCCTTTGCAGACGGGAATAAAAGTTATCGACGCACTCATTCCCATCGGGCGCGGGCAAAGAGAATTAATTTTGGGCGACCGGCAAACGGGAAAAACAGCTATCGCCATCGATACAATAATTAATCAGAAAGAAACCGGAATTATTTCAATTTATTGCGCTATCGGAAAAAAGAGCGCGGATGTGGCCAAAGTTATCGCCGATCTGCGCGACCGCGGAGTAATGAACAACTGTATTGTTGTCGTGGCGACAGGCGAAGACACGCCCGGCCTGCAATTTGTCGCGCCCTACGCGGCAACAACGATGGGTGAATATTTTATGGAAAAGGGTATGGACGTGCTTGTCATCTATGATGACCTCACCTCGCACGCGCGCGCTTACCGTGAAGTATCTCTTTTGCTGCGGCGTCCTCCCGGACGCGAAGCCTTCCCCGGAGATATCTTTTATATTCATTCGCGCCTCCTGGAGAGATCCACTCATTTACGCCCCGATTTGGGAGGGGGATCTTTGACTTCCCTTCCGATTACCGAAACCGAGGCGCAGGATTTATCGTCATATATTCCTACCAACCTCATTTCCATCACCGACGGACAAATTTACCTTTCACCGGTTCTTTTCAATAAAGGAATCTTGCCCGCGGTTGATGTCGGCAAATCGGTTTCCCGCGTGGGCGGAAAAACCCAATTGCCGGCTTACCGTTCCGTAGCGGGGGACTTACGGCTCTCCTACTCGCAGTTTGAAGAGTTGGAATCATTTTCGCGCTTCGGCACAAGGCTGGACGACGCGACAAGAAAAACGCTGGAACGCGGTTGGCGCGTGCGCGAAATTCTGAAGCAGGGACAATATAAACCGCTGCGCGCATCTGAACAAATTGTATCACTTCTTTCCGTCACCGGCGCATGCCTGGATTGTGTACCAATTGATAAGGTACGTGAAGCTGAAGAAAGTGTGCTCGGCGTGATCAACAACCAAATTCCCGATATCTGCAAGCACATCGATGAGGGAGACAAGCTGGAACTATCCGACCGTAACCGCATCGTGGATACAATTAAATCCGACGTATGTCAGTTCGAAGTTAAAGAGGAAGAAAATGCAGACAACTGAGTCGCTGAAAAGAAAAATGAAAAGCGCGGGCGACCTTCTTTCAGTCGTTAAGACGATGAAGGCTTTAGCCGCCGTGAGCATCAGACAATACCAGCGCGCGGTGGAATCGCTGACGGACTATAACAGAACAGTCGAAATGGGCCTGCAGATAGTTCTTAAAAAAAGAATGGACTCGGTGGTAAAAGCCAAGAAGCCCGCCGTAAAGCGGGTAGGCGCGATTGTTTTCGGCTCGGATCAGGGATTATGCGGTCAGCTCAATGAACAAATATCTGTTTTTCCCTTGGAACACTTTAAAACTGCAGGCATTAAAAAAGATAACCGTGTAATTTTATCCGTGGGCGCCAGAGTGGCGGATTATCTGGAAGACGCGGGGCAATCTCTATATGATGTTTTACCGACGCCTGGTTCCACGGCGGGTATTACCCCGCTTGTCCAGGAAATAATTATGATTATCGACGAATGGCATTTCCGCAATCATGTGGATCATTTCCTGCTTTTCTATAATAAATATTTGGGCGGGGCGACTTATCATCCGCATATGATTCAGCTCCTGCCGGTGAGCCAGGAATGGCTTAAAGAAATAGCCACAAAAAAATGGGATTCTAAAAGCCTGCCTATTTATCGGATGGACGGCGATATGATTTTTTCATCTCTGATCAGAGAATATCTTTTTATTTCCCTATACCGGGCGTTCGCGGAATCTCTGGCCAGTGAAAACGCGAGCCGCCTGGCATCCATGCAGAATGCTGAAAAAAACATTGAGGAGCAATTGCAGGATTTGCACGGACAATTTCACCGTACGCGCCAGATGACGATTACGGAAGAATTGTTGGATATTGTCGCCGGCTTTGAGGCCTTAAGCGAAAGTAAACCGTCACAAAAGCAGCAAGAAGAAAGCAGGTGAACATCATGTCAGTAGAAAGACACGTATGCGGAATATGCGCCTGGCGCAGAGATTGTCAAAAAAGATTTAAATTATCATCAGAAGCCTTTCTCGGCAGTCACTGTCCCGATTATACCAGAGATTTAACAATTAAATCCATCTCGCCGGAAGCGCTGGAAGATGAAAAAGCTGTCATGGATAAAATGGTGCAGCAACAGCTGGATAAGTGGCGCAAGCTTTTGGACAAAGCTCTCAAGCAGGGCATTGATATTGAAAAGTTCAAAGGCGGCCCGGTAATTACAATTTCGCGCGAACCCGGCAGCGGCGGCAGTGAAATCGCCCGCAGAGTAGCCAAGGGATTAAATATGGATTTGATCGGCGGGCAAATAATTCAGCACGTGGCGGACAGCGCGAGGATGAGCAGAAAAGTTATTGAGTCGCTCGATGAAAAAGAAGTGAAATTCAGAGAAACGCTGCTTTCTTCTTTATTTGGTGAATTCCGTCCCTGGCCCGGTGAATATCTCCAGCACCTGACTCGCGTGATTGGAACAATCGGAGTATTCGGCAATGTTGTTATCGTGGGCAGAGGAGCAAACCATATTTTGCCTTCAGCAAAAGCGTTCAAAGTAAGAATCATCGCCCCGCTGGAATTCAGAATCAAACATTTTACCGAAGACAAAGGTTTATCCAGAACCGAAGCGGAGCAGTATGTAATCAAAAAAGAATCAGACCGTAAAGCTTTCGTGCGTAAATACTTCAACGCTGACGTTGATGACCCGAAGCTTTATGACATTATCGTTAACACCGGGTCAATGACGCTTGATGCCGCGGCGGCTACAATAATTACCGCGTTCAAGAAAAAAATGGAATGCGCCGCGTAAATTATTTTTGTTCTATATATAGACCCTTCTCCTGCCACAGATAAATCATTTAAGTTTTTGTGTGCGCGGCGGAGTATGTATGATGATTTTTTAAAGAAAAAACATTGAATCTCCGCTGCGTAATAAGATATACCCGATATAACATTAATTATTTTACAATAAATTGGCGTTCATTAAACACAGAATAAATTTTAATGATCCTCCGTATGCGGCTTACGAGAAAGAAATCAGGCTTTTTACAAAGGTGTGGCTTCCAAGAAATTTCAAAATTAGTCTAAGAGGTTACAGATGGAAATAAAACCATGGCATCGTCATTACGACTATAATGTTCCTACCACCATTCGCTATCCGCATCTGGCAGCCCATGAGCTTTTAAATATTCCTGTGGCTCATTATCCGGAGAAGGCCGCGCTCATTTTTTACGGCAGCGAGATGACTTTTCTGGAGCTGCGCACAGAAGCCACAAAGTTTGCCAATGCCCTGTCCGGTCTCGGCGTGCAAAAAGGCGACCGGGTCGGAATCCACCTGCCGAATTGCCCGCAGTACCTTGTCTGCTATTTTGCCGTCTTATCCATTGGCGCGGTGGTCGTTAACCTCAATCCCCTGTATACGCCTGATGAGCTCAAAACCATGATCGGCATTTCCGGGCTCGAAACCCTGGTGACTTTTGATATGGCCATTCCTTCTATCCGGGTTTTATGCGGGCAAATCATTATCCCCCGGGTGATTGTCACCGCCATGACCGATTACGTTATGGGAGCGCCGGTCAGCAGCGCTAAAAGCCTGGAACTGGAAAAAAATTGGCATCACTTTGGGGAACTGGTGCGCAAATACCCTAATCCTAGAAGATCAAGAACCCACGTCGAGCCAAAAGATCCGGCCATGCTGCAGTTTACCGGCGGTACCACCGGCATACCCAAGGCAGCCATTCTCACCCATGCCAATGTCGTTGCCGCAACTTTCCAGGCTGCCCTCTGGGGCAGCGCCACGATGCACCTGACTCCTCCGGAAAAACGCAATGTTATGGCTGTATTACCATACTTTCATATTTACGGTAACATTGTCGTAATGAACTGGTCAATTTTTCAGTGCGCCACACAAATTCAGGTTCCTCGCTTTAATATCGATGAGATGGTGGAACTCC
The DNA here is from genome assembly GCA_016928765.1 of Syntrophaceae bacterium. Lineage (GTDB taxonomy): Bacteria > Desulfobacterota > Syntrophia > Syntrophales > Smithellaceae > UBA4810. The sequence goes on along the minus strand of JAFGKC010000059.1, from coordinate 7,107 downwards.
TGGACAAAATTGAACAAATAACATTCTTTCCCACCGTGCCCACCTTGATTACCGCGCTTATCAACCATCCGAAAGCGGAAGAATTAAAACTGGATAAAAAGCTGATGATGCTTAACTCGGGAGGCGCGCCCATGCCGATGGAACTTATCGAACATGTAAGGGACATGGGAATATATTTTTCGGAAGGTTACGGCCTTTCCGAATCAACTTCTCTGGGTATATCCAATCCGATTTTAGGCTTGAAAAAAGTCGGCAGCATCGGCATTCCTTTTCCGGATAACGACGTCCGTCTTGTTGATGTGGAAAACGGCACGGTGGATGTTCCGGATGGCGAGCCGGGAGAAATCATCATGAAGGGACCGCTGATCATGCAGGGATACTGGAATAATCCGGAAGAAACCAAAGGACAGCTCAGAGACGGCTGGCTGCATACGGGTGATATCGCCATTAGGGACGAAGATGGTTATATTTTTATTGTTGACAGAAAAAAGGACATGATTATCGCCGGCGGCTTCAATATTTATCCGCGTGATATCGATGAAGTGCTTTTCCAGCATCCAAAAGTAGCAGAAGTGGTTTCGCTGGGCGTGAAGGACGAATACCGCGGCGAGACGGTTAAGGCCTTTATCGTCTTGAAACCCGGGCAGAAATGCACTGAAGAAGAAATTATCAACTTCTGCAAAGAAAAACTGGTGGCTTATAAAGTCCCCAAGCTCATTGAGTTCAGAGATTCCATTCCCAAATCCGCCGTCGGGAAAATTCTGCGCAAAATTCTACGGGAGGAAGAAGAGGCAAAACTAAAAGAAAAGCAAAAATAATTGCGGTTGCGATAAATCGTTCGCGATAAAATGATTTTCTTGACTTATAGTTCGACCCTTCTTATAATTCATGAAATTTTCAGCAGTTGCGATAACTATAACAAGGCAGGAGGCAGATCTATGACAATGGTTAAAGAAAAACGTAAGTTTAACTTTGTTTTACTGGCTATATTGATTGCTGTTATAATTATTTACACTTTATTCTATTTGGACGTATTTTAAGTTAACTTAGGCTCGCCTTAAAAAATACGAACAAGAAATGCTCTCGTAAGTGTTTCTTCGTGTCAGTTTGTCTGTTATTTTTAATAATTATTGTGTATATTATTGAAACTACTAATTTTTTATACAATGGCGCCCACAATTTGTTTGCCAAAAATCAAACTCTTTTTTGCGCCTCGACATTACCCCGCCGTATCTGTTCTACAAAATCAGCTTCGTTTTTTATTTTATTTTCAAACACTGTAACACAGGAACCAACATTGAAAATTTTGTGAGCGTCGGAGCCGCCCACACCGGGAATTCCAAGTTTTTGCATCGCTTTTTGCACTTTGGCCACAGCCAGAGAAGAATGATCCGGGTGATATAATTCAATAGCGTCAATGGGCAGATGGTAAATTTTGTCACCCGCGCCGTAGTAATGGGTCTTTCCCCTGCGCGACAGCTTATAAGGATGCGCGGCGATAATAATGCCGTTTTGATCATGTACCAGTTGTGCCAATTCGGCGGCGGCATAACGGCCGGTTAAACTATACTTCATGCCGAATACCAGAAAATCCCCTTCCATTTCATTTTTCTCATTGCGGGCGGAAATTTCCTGGCCGTTAATCAGGACAAGGCCATGCGGTTCGGCTATTTTTTTGAGCTTGTCGAATTCTTCATCCGGCCAGCGCATGCCGTGTTCGGTCAGCGCGAAGCCGTTTAATTTGGCTTCGAGCGCCTGCGCGATGAGTTCCTCCGGGTGAATAAAAGAACAGTCGGAATATTTTTGCGTGTGAATGTGCAGATCAAAAAAAGTTGTCATTAAATTTTTATTTAAACATCAGCAAGTCTATACTGATTAAAATATTCTCTCCATTATTTATTAAGCAGGCGGGCCGCCTCTTTGGCCCAGTAGGTTATTATTATATCCGCGCCGGCTCTTTTGATGGCAGTTAGCGTCTCGAACATTGTTTTTTCTTCATCAAGCCAGCCCGCCTGCGCGGCGGCTTTAATCATAGAATACTCACCGCTCACGTTATAAGCAGCTAGCGGCAGGTCGAATTCCTGTTTCGCGCGGTAAATGATATCCAGATAGGGAAGCGCGGGCTTGACCATGATGATGTCCGCGCCTTCGGCCATATCCAGAGAAATTTCCCTGATGGCTTCATCGGAGTTGGCTGGATCCATCTGGTAAGCCTTGCGGTCGCCAAATTGCGGCGCGCTTTCGGCGGCCTCGCGAAACGGCCCGTAAAAAGCCGAGGCGTATTTGGCACAATAGGCCATAATCGGAATATCTTCCAGTGCGTTTTCATCCAGCGCTTCGCGAATTGCCGCCACCTGCCCGTCCATCATCGCCGAAGGCGCCACCATGTCCGCGCCGGCTTGCGCCTGAGAGAGAGCCGTTTTCGCCAAAAGCTCCAACGAAGCATCATTTAACACACTACCGTTTTCAACAATCCCGCAATGACCGTGGCTAGTGTATTCGCAAAGGCAAACATCTGTTATCACAAGTATTTCCGGAACGGTATCCTTGATTCCTTTTATCGCCTGCTGGATGATGCCGTCTTTAGCATACGCACCGCTTGCTTTCTCATCTTTTTTATCCGGAATGCCGAAAAGCAACAGCGCCGGCATGCCGGCGGTTTTCGCCTCGCGCGTCTCTTTGACAATATTATCCACCGACATTTGAAACTGCCCAGGCATGGAAGCAATCGGTTTTTTTACACCCTTCCCGCCCACCACGAAAAGCGGATAAACAAGATTGCCGACACTGATGATTGTTTCGCGAACGAGCCTACGGAAATTTTCGTTTTTTCTCAGTCGTCGCGGGCGGTAGTCAGGAAATTGCATGGCCTACTCCTTTTTTGCTATTTCTTTATCCGTTAAATAACAGGCGGGGTCATCTCCCCAGATGTCGCCTGCCGCTTCCGCCCGCGCGCGGAAATTGCCGCCGCAGACATTCAGCCACACGCAGGCCGCGCAGCGGCCGCGCACGTGTTTTTTCTTGTCTTTTAATTTCATCAGAAATTCATTTTTTTCATCCGTCCAGATTTTGCTGAAAGGCTTCTGCCGAACATTCCCCAGCGGCTGATTGCGCCAGAACTGATCCGGATACACTTCTCCGTCCCAGCTTACGCAACCGATGCCGACTCCTGTGGAGTTGCCCTCATTCATCTCCAAAAGCTCCAGCACTTCTTTAGCGCGCGCGGGATTTTCCTTTTTCATTTTCAGGTAAAGATACGGCCCGTCGGCGTGATTATCCACCGTAAGAATTTCCGGTGCCAATCCCTCTTCAAACATTGCTTTTGTCCGCGCGGCAATCAAATCCAGAAGCCCGCGCGTTTCGGCATGCGTCAAATCTTCGTCGCGCAACTTGGAACCACGTCCCGTGTAAACCAGGTGATAAAAACAAAGCCGCTCAATTTTCTCTTGTTTGAGCAAGTCAAACATCGCCGGCACGTCGGCGAGATTGCGCTTATTCACGGTAAATCGAATTCCCACCTTTATTCCCGCGTCGCGGCAGTTGCGGATTCCTTCCATGGCTTTTTCGAACGCGCCTTTTGTGCCGCGGAAACGGTCATGTGTTTTTTCCAGACCGTCGAGGCTTACCCCCACGTAGGAAAGGTTTATTTTCCGCAATTTGGCGGCGATATCTTTGGTAATCAGTGTGCCGTTAGTGGAAATAACCGCGCGCAGGCCTTTATCAGTCGCGTACTTAGCCAACTCCAGCAAATCCGGGCGCATGAGCGGTTCACCGCCGGAAAACAAAATCACCGGCGAGCCGAAGGCCGCCAGATCGTCAATCAGTTTTTTCCCTTCCTCTGTCGTCAATTCATCGGGGTAATCAATATCGGCGGAAGTTGAATAGCAGTGAACGCATTTGAGGTTACAGCGGCGTGTTACATTCCAGACGATTACCGGTTTTTTATCCGCGGAAAATTGCAGCAAATGCGAAGGAAGCGTCTTCGACTGGCGGTTGTAGCGCAGCACGTCAGATGGCTCCACCGCGCCGCAATATAATTTGGAAATTCCAATCATCTTTTCAATTTACATCCTTGGGATGACTTATGTTCTTATCATAATTGATCAAGGACTGCACGAGGCCCTGCATAGTGTATTCTTTTTGCTCGATATCTATTTTAAACCCGGCCTTTTTCGCCGTGGCCGCTGTCACCGGACCGATGCAGGCAACGCGTACCCGCGGCGGCAGGACAAAATCCCTCCCCATTATTTCCACAAAATTGTTCACGGTAGAAGAACTGGTAAATGTAATCACATCCACCGCGCCTGTCTCAAGCAGCTCTGTCAGCTCTTCTTTTTTCCGGCCCGAATTTACTGTCTGATACGCGGTCACAACATCGACCGTGGCTCCCATTTTTCTTAGCCCTTCCGGCAGTATATCACGGGCTTTGGCCGCGCGCGGAATAAGAATATTTTTACCTTGCAAATCCAATGCGGAAAAAGATTGCAAAATGCCTTCAGCGATAAATTCATCGGGCACCAGATCAACCTTGATATCTTTTTCCTCAATCTGGCGGGCGGTGGCCGGGCCGATGCAGCAGATTTTTATTCCTTTTAAATCACGGATGTCTTTAGCCTTATTCCGCAGGCGTTCAAAAAAGAAATGCACGCCGTTGGCGCTGGTGAAAATCAGCCACTGATAACTTTCCAACTGATCAAGGGCTTTGTCCAAATCGCTCCAATCGTCCGGCGGCTCAATAGCTATGGTGGGGAAAGATATGGGATTGGCGCCCTGCTCCAAAAGAAGACGCGCCAGATCATCGGCCTGTCGTTCTGGGCGGGTAATCACCACACCCAGACCAAAGAGCGGCTTGTTATCAAACCAGCAAAGTTTTTCACGCAGGTCAACCACGTCACCCACCACCAAAATAGCCGGCGGGCGGAAATCATTGGCATGCGCCAGGACGACAATGTTGGAAAGCATGCCAACTAAAACCTGCTGCGTCGGCAGGCTGCCGTTCCGGATCAGAGCAACGGGTGTTTCCGGCGCTTTATCGTTTTTAATCAGTTCCTTTGTAATTTCCGCGAGATTTTTCACACCCATCAGAAAAACAAGTGTGCCGATTTTGGCGAGTGCCGGCCAGTCGATATCGCTTTTTTCTTTGGTCGGATCTTCATGGCCGGTAACAAAAGCCACCGTGGAAGTAAAGCCCCGTTGCGTGAGCGGAATTCCCGCGTATGCCGGAACGGCAATAGCCGAGGTCACACCGGGAATGATTTCAAATTCCACATTATTCTCTGCCAGCTTTTGTGCTTCTTCTCCACCGCGCCCGAAAATAAAGGGATCGCCTCCTTTGAGACGAGCCACGGTGTTGCCCGACTGCGCTTCTGCGACCAGCAATTCGTTGATCTGTTCCTGCGACAGAGTGTGATCTCCGCCTTTTTTGCCCGCGTAAATAAAGCGTGCCTGTGTCGGCGCGAATTTCAGCAGTTCTTCGTTGACAAGATTATCGTAAATGACGACATTAGCGGCAAACAGCGCTTCCACGGCTTTGAGCGTAATCAGACCCGCGTCTCCCGGCCCCGCGCCGATGATATATACTTTTCCTGTTTTTGTTTTTTGAACAGTCATTTCAGCACATCAACTCCAGCAGGCGCCTACCGCCTTTTTCCAAAATTAAATCCGCCAATTTTTTGCCCATCTCTTCGGCCGTGCTTATCTCTCCCCAGACTTTATCCCTGATTACCTCAGAGCCGCTGGGCGCGGCAATCAATCCCTCCAGCGTCAATCTTTTTCCTTCCAGCAATCCGTAGGCCGCGATCGGCAGGCGGCAGCCGCCGCCCAACGCCCGCAGATACGCGCGTTCCGCGCCGACTTCCGCGGCGGTTTGCGGATGATTTAGCTTGCCGCAAATCCCGGCCAATTCCGTATCGCCTTTCCTTATCTGTAAACCCAGCGCGCCCTGGCCCACCGCCGGGAGCATCAATTCGATGGGCAGATACTGCGTTATTTTTCCGAGATATCCCATTCTCTTCATGCCCGCCGCCGCCAGGATAACACCGGTAAGATTTTCCGTCTCTATTTTTTTGAGCCTTGTATCAATATTGCCGCGCAACGGAAAAATATTAATATCGGGCAGCATCGCTTTAATCTGCGCGGCGCGCCTGAGCGACCCGGTGCCGATTCTTGCCCCCTTGGGCATAAACTCAATCTTCACATTACCGCGTGATACCAGGACATCGCGCGCATCTTCGCGCGGCATGACCGCGGCAAAAATCAAGCCTTCCGGTGTTTCACCGGGAACATCCTTCATGCTGTGCACCGCCAGATCAATGCTTCCGGCAAGCAAGGCCTCTTCGATTTCCTTGACAAAAACCCCCTGGCCGCCAATTTGCGCAAGCGAAACATCCTGCATAATATCGCCGCTGGTTTTAATCACGCAAATCTCAGCCTCTGTTTCCGGCGCGGCTTTTTTCAAGGCCTCGACAACATAATTCGTCTGTGTAAGCGCGAGTTTGCTGCCGCGCGTTCCTACTTTTATATGCATATTAATCATCTCTTTGCTTATTAAATCTATACCCGGAAGAATCTAAACAGCTTAAAATTTTTTCCAGCACCCCGTCTATATTACGCAGCACATCAAAATCAGAAAATCGCAATACTGAAAGACCCATCAGTTGAAGTTGATAATCGCGATCCAGATCCTTTTTCCTGCCAGTGTTTATATAATGTTGGCCTCCGTCTATTTCGACAACAAGCTTTCCTTTGGGACAATAAAAATCGACAATATAATTGCCTATAGTTTTTTGCCGGTAAAACTGCATGCCCTTTATCTGCTTTCTTCTTATTTTTGACCAGACAAGAATTTCCGCATCAGTCATACTTTTTCTCAAGTTGCGTGCAAGAGTTTTTAGCTTTTTATTATATTGCAGCACTGTCTAATTACCCGTTATTCACTTTTTTCAAAAAATATCCTTCTAAAGTCCCTCCTTTTGCAAAGGAGGGGTAGGGAGGATTTTACAGATAAATAAATCCCCCTTTTTCCCCCTTTAAAAAAGGGGGATTTATTTACTCATCCAGGCGGAAGAGTTGGCGAACTGCCGCCACAATATCCTGAGAATTAAACTC
>JAFGKC010000058.1 GCA_016928765.1 Syntrophaceae bacterium | reverse complement strand
CGTATCTTCATATTCATTGACAACACCCTGGCGCACCATAATCCGGTAAATTCTATCGGCCTGCTTTTGCACATATCGCGATGATCCATCCGTGCGGTAAAGCCTGGGATTTGGCAAAATAACCGCCAAAGTCGCCGCCTCCCGGGCGGTCAATTGAGACGCGCTTCTACCATAATGATGACGCGCGGCCATTTCAATGCCGAATATTCCGTCTCCCCATTCGGCCACATTCAGATAAAGCTCAAGAATCCTTCGTTTGCTTAAGTGCTTTTCCAGACGCCAGGTCAGGATAGCTTCTTTTATTTTTCTTATTGGGTCTTTATCAGGCGTAAGAAACATATTTTTAGCCAATTGCTGTGAAATCGTGCTTCCGCCCACCTTCACTTTATTCTGCTTGATATTTTTTTCCAGCGCCATTTGCATGGCTTCAAAATCAAATCCCTCGTGCGTCCAGAACTTATGATCTTCCGAGATAATCACGGCTTTGCTCACATACGGAGACACCTGGGAAAGCGGCACCCACACCTTTCTGATTTTTCTTTTCACTTTTTTTTGTTCCCAGGACATTTCCCGGTACTTCATAAAAGCTGTTTTTTCGGGATTATATTTTTTTAAATATTTTATATCAGGATAAAAAAAATAGCGGCCGATATCAATAACAAAAGCGGCCACGATCAGAATTAATATGATCGATACAATTTTCTCCCAGCGCTGCATAATAAATACCTTGTCTTTTTTTCTTCTGCGCATCTAGTAAATTATTTTTTGTGGTTTCCTATACCCTTTTGAAAGAGATTGCAAAATATATTTGACAGATAAAAACTTTTTTAGTAAAAAAGCCCTCCAAGTTGAAAAAAACAATGCCGGCAACAATCAGTTTGTTCATGCCTCTTATACATGTAAAATCATCCGCATAGACAGCCTGGATAGCCCTTATTTTCAGAAAAGATTTCAGCGCACTGTGCGCGCAAAACGGCTTGCCGCAGACTGTACCTGACAATTAATGTATCAAACGCAAAATATCTGAATATTTAATCTTTTTATTGCCTGTTTGATACTTTTTTGCCAGTTGATAATACCCTTTGTTTATTATATGTATTACAGGTTATTTAATTAAACTTTTGCTTATACTCGACTCCGGACGGAGAATAAGCTTAAACAAAAAGGAGGGTTAGAAATGGAAAAGAGATATTTTGCTTTTACCTCAATTATGATCATAGCGTTTTTTCTCAACGGATGCCTGGTTACGGAAAATAAATACATTAAAAAATCAGAAGAGGCCGACAAACTGGCCCAGGAACTGGCTCTGGAAAGAGAAAAAAATCAAGCGCTGACCCAACAAAATCTGGCACTCAAAGAAAACACAACCAAGTTAGCGCAAAAAGCCGAAGAAACGAGTAGCACTTACCAACAACTGCTTAAGGAAATGAAGGCGGAAATCGACGAAGGGCAAATTACGATTAAGGAACTAAAGGGAAAACTTACCATGGATGTGGTGGATAAAATCCTTTTCGATTCCGGTGAAGCCAAGGTAAAAGAAGAAGGCCTTGCCGTTCTGCAAAGAGTTGTGGATATTTTAAAGAACGTGAAAGACAAGAATATTCTCATAGAAGGACATACGGATAATGTGCCTATCGTCGGCAGATTAGCGCAGAGATATCCCACAAACTGGGAACTTTCTCACGCGCGCGCTATTAACGTCACCAGATATTTACAGGAAAAAGGGATTGATCCGCGCATTCTCTCCGCGACAGCTTACGGAGAATATCAGCCTATCGCGGATAATTCCACGCCGGAGGGACGCGCGAAAAACCGCCGCATTGCCATAATTCTTTTGCCTAAGGATTAACTAATGGGGAAAAACCTCGTTGAAAAAATTCTGGAGCGCCATTTACTTTCCGGAAATCTCGTTCACAGAGAAGAAATTGGCATCCTTATAGACCAGACCCTCACGCAGGACGCCACGGGAACCATGGCTTATCTACAGTTCGAAGCCATGAATCTGCCGAAAGTAAAAACCGAATTATCGGTCAGTTATATCGATCACAATACAATTCAGGTTGGATTCGAGAATGCCGATGATCATCGTTATTTGCAGTCGGTGGCGAAAATATTCGGCGTTGTTCTTTCGCGCGCGGGAAACGGAATCTGTCATCAGGTTCACCTGGAAAGATTTGGCATACCGGGCAAAACGCTTATCGGCTCGGACAGCCACACACCCACCGGAGGCGCGCTGGGCATGATTGCTATCGGCGCGGGCGGCCTGGATGTCGCGCTGGCCATGGCCGGCAAGCCGTTTTACCTGACCTGCCCGAAAGTAGTAAAAATAAATCTCACCGGCAAACTCAAACCATGGGTATCCGCCAAGGATGTCATCCTTAAAATTCTACAAATTTTTACCACCAAGGGAAACGTGGGCACCATATTCGAATATGGAGGAAGCGGACTGAAAACACTGAGCGTTCCCGAACGAGCGACTATCGCGAATATGGGAGCAGAATGCGGCGTGACGACATCCGTTTTCCCCAGCGATGAGCAAACACTGAAATTTCTGGCATCACAAAAAAGAAAAAAAGATTTCATCAAACTGGAAGCGGATAAAGACGCGAATTACAGCAAGATTGTAGAAATCAACTTATCCAAAATAGAACCGCTGACAGCAAAGCCGCACAGTCCGGAAAATATCGCCACGGTAAAAAGCATGAAAAAACTGCCGGTAAATCAGGTATGCTTGGGAAGCTGTACCAATTCTTCATATAAAGATCTGGTTACTGTGGCCAAAATTCTAAAAGGCAAAGTCGCCCATCCGCAGGTGAGTTTTATTTTAGCACCCGGCTCAAGACAGGTTTTAGAAAACCTGGCAAAAGAAGGCTATTTGGCAATGCTTATTTCTTCCGGCGCCAGGCTGATGGAAAATGCCTGCGGTTTCTGTATCGGCAACAGCCAGAGCCCGCAATCGGGCGCTGTATCCCTGCGCACATCAAACCGTAATTTCTTGGGCCGTTCCGGAACGAAGGACGCGGATATTTATCTTGTAAGCCCCGAAACAGCCGCAGCTGCGGTGCTCACCGGTAAATTCATTGATCCGCGCGATTTGAAAAAACCATATCCTCAAGTAAAGATGCCAAAAACATTTCTTGTTGACGATTCGCTTATCGAATGGCCAAAAAAAAACAACCATTCGATAAAAGTTTATCGCGGCCCCAATATCGGCGCGCCGCCAAAAAATACTGAACTTCCAGAAACCATTGAAGCTAAAATAACTATAAAAGTCGGTGATAAAATAACGACTGATCATATTATTCCCGCGGGCGCGCGGATGAAATACCGTTCAAATATTCCTAAGTACGCGGAGTATGTTTTTGAAAACGTTGATGCTTCTTTTGCCTCACGCGCTCGCCACATTAAAGAATTGGGTAAACAAAATATTATTGTAGCTGGTTTGTCCTACGGACAGGGTTCTTCGCGGGAACATGCCGCTATCTGCCCTATGTATCTCGGCGTGCGCGTGGTTATCGCCAAATCATTCGAAAGAATCCACGCCGCCAATCTAGTAAACTTTGGTATTTTGCCGCTTACTTTTATTGCCGAAAAAGACTATGATAAATTAGAGCAGGAAGACGAACTGATTATATCATCAATCCGCGATATCATTTCTTCCGGCGGCCACATTCTGATACAAAACAAAACTAAAGGCATATCCTTTAATACATCATGCGCCTTGTCTGCCCGGCAAAGAAAAATAATTCTGGCCGGCGGCGCCCTTAATCTTCGCGATACAAATTAAATCTACCGGAGCAAAATTGTTTTATGAGTAAAAAGATAAAAGTTAAAACCACACTTGTCGAAATGGACGGGGATGAAATGACCCGCGTCATGTGGCAGATGGTTAAGGAAAAACTTCTTTTCCCCTATCTGGACATGGATATAGATTACTATGACCTTCACGTCAAACATCGCGATGATACTGATGACCAGGTAACTTTCGACGCGGCGCGCGCCATTCAAAAGTACGGCGTGGGAATCAAGTGCGCCACAATCACACCCAATGAAGACCGCGTGAAGGAATACAGTTTAAAAAAAGCGTGGAGAAGCCCGAACGGCACTATTCGTGCGCTTCTAGACGGAACGGTTTTCAGAAAGCCTATTTTGGTCACTAATATCAAACCCGCTGTTTTTTCTTGGAAAAAACCTATAACGATTGGCCGTCACGCCTATGGCGACGTATATAACAATTTTGAATTCAAAATTCCCCAAGCGGGAAAGGCGGAAATTGTTTTTACTCCGCGCGACGGTAGCACCCCGCAGAATATTCCTGTATTCGATTTTCCCTCGGCGGGCGTTATTCAGGTAAATCACAATCTGGAAAAATCCATCTTAAGTTTTGCCCGCGCCTGTTTTACCTACGCGCTTAGCGAAAAAATTGATTTATGGTTCTCCACCAAAGACACTATTTCCAAAATTTATGACGCGGGTTTCCGCGAAATATTTGACGTCGAATTTGAAAAGAACTGGAAAGATAAATTCAAAAATAATGGAATTGAATATTTCTTCACTCTTATTGACGATGCCGTCGCGCGCATCATGAAAAGCGAAGGTGGCATGCTCTGGGCTCTAAAAAATTACGACGGCGACGTCATGTCGGATATGATTGCCTCCGCCTGTGGTTCGCTGGCCATGATGACATCGGTTCTTGTTTCACCCAACGGCTGGTATGAATATGAAGCGGCGCACGGCACGGTTCAGAAACATTATTACAAACATCTGAAAGGCGAAGAGACATCCAGCAATTCTATGGCACTAATTTTTGCCTGGTCTGGCGGCCTGCGCAAGCGGGGCGAACTCGACAGCACTCCGGAAGTTATTAATTTTGCCGACAAGCTAGAAAAAGCGGCGTTGGGCACCGTGGAAGGCGGAACGATGACCGGCGATTTGCTTGCTCTGGCCGATAAAAAGTCTTCCAATAAAAAAGTGAACACACAGGGCTTTATCGACACCATTGCCGAAAACCTGAGTAAAAAACTTCATGCCTAGAAACGCCGAAAATTCCCGCCCCAATCTTCTTGATTTCACGCTGGAAGAAATGGAAATTTTTATCACCGGACTGGGAAAAGAAAAGTTCCGCGCGCGGCAGATTATGAAATGGCTGCACCAGAAGAACATATCATCTTTTGAAGAGATGACCACTCTTTCCCGTGATTTTCGCGAAAAACTATCTCAAATTTCTCGCATCACTCTGCCACAAATTGTAAAAATTCAAACATCTCAGGACACTACAAAAAAAGCGTTACTGCGCCTCGAAGACGGATACTTCATCGAAAGCGTTTTAATTCCAGGAAAAAACCATTGGACAATCTGCATATCAACGCAAGTCGGCTGCGCCATGGGCTGCAAATTTTGCTTTACCGCCCGTCAGGGGTTCAAAAGAAATTTGACTCCTTCAGAAATCATTGGCCAGCTTATAGCGCTGAAACGGGGAACGTCGGAAGGCAATGACATTAAGAATATCGTGATGATGGGCATGGGTGAACCGCTGGCCAATTACGAAAACACGCTCAAAGCGATACAAATTCTTACCTCTGATTTTGGCGCGGCCTTTTCCAACAGAAAAGTTACCGTATCCACTTGCGGGCTGGCGCCGGAAATTATTCAATTGGGAAAAGATGTCTGCATCAATCTGGCCGTATCGCTCAACGCCGCGGACGACACAACCAGAAGCAAGCTTATGCCGATAAACAAAAAGTATCCGTTGAATAAATTGCTTGCCGCCTGCCGCAAATATCCCATGCCCGGCAGAAGATTGCTAACTTTCGAATACATCCTGATTGACAACGTAAACTGCTCCGAACAAGACGCGGAAAAACTGGCCGCGCTCCTAAAGAATCAGCGCTGTAAAATAAACCTGATCATATTCAATGAATTCCCCGGTTCTGAATTCAAGTCGCCCGCGCCGGAGAATGTTCATCTTTTTCAGGAGATACTCATCAAAAACCATTTTACCACAATACTGCGAGCCAGCCGCGGCGCGGACATCTGCGCCGCCTGCGGTCAGCTCAGCGGCGCGCAAAAAATTAACTCGCAATAATTTTCTCTTTAATTTAAAATATATTTTAACAAAAGGATGCGAATATGGCCTCAAAAGATTCCGGCTGGTTGACGCTAAAATTAGGCATTGTCGGCTTGATCACTGGCGGTTTAATCGGTTTTCTGTACCGCCCTTCGGCACTCATCATTGGCCAATTGCCTTTTAGCACTGTAATAACCAGAGGAGCAAACCTTAAAGGCGTGGAACAGGTGCTGGTTCCGATGGCGCAATCTTCTTTCAACAACATGATGACCATTGCGGTTATCGGCGCGGCAATCGGTATTACTCTCGGTTTATTGTTATCCCGCAAATAACTAATCAAAACAAGCAAATATTTGTTTTCAATTATCCCGTTTTTTTACAGGAAACCGCTCTCTTTTAAAAGAATGGCGGGCAGGATTGTGCTTTTTCTCCCGCAGGAGGCGGGAAATATCTTTCTGTCTGCGCGTTACTTTCTGACCAACCATTTTCACTTTAAATTTTTTCCTCCGCCAAAGGAAAAGTAAAAGCGCGTAAACCGGCGCCTGGATGTTCAGTTTTTATTTTTCTTACCAGCTCGATAAGATGCTTAACCTTTTCCTCCGGCACCGCCATCCAAATTGTCTTGTTCTTACCTGGCGAGTAAGATGTGCCCAGCTTGGGCTCGCTTTCTTCTCCTTCACCCGTTACATCATGCATTTTCGTATAAGCTTTGTAACCAGCTTTTTTAAGCGCGTCTGTTATACGCTTATCAAAATACGCGGCGTAAATGATAAAAAACATTTTCATTTTGTTGCCTCCAAAACAATAATAAATTGTTTTTCTATAATTTATTCTGGTTTCAAATTACGGCCATAATCACAACCAAATATTTTTTTGGTATATCACCTCTATCAAAAAGTAAATGATACAGAGGCAGCTCCAAAAATATGTTCTTCTTTCTGTTCATCGAACTCTTTTGTACGATATACATAAGAATAGGTTATTTTTACCTGATGAACAATTATTCCTATCCCTCCGATAAAATCAGCAACAAAAGGCTTTTTGTCCACGCTATGACTATCGCGAAACGTGTTTCCGTCCAAAAGAATATTACGCGCGATTGCTTTTCCATCAGCACCCAAAAAGCAATGAATGCCAAAACGGTGAAAGGGAATAAAAAACCGTGGATCATTATCATCAAGAGGAGCACTGCTGTCGGAACCTGGACGGATAAGATACGTACCGAAATCATTGGGGATATTCCAGCCAAAGCGCAATTGTCCGCCCAAGTTAGCACCCGTATAAGAGTTGCCGATACCCGCGCCAATATGAGGGATGAGATCGAACCCAAACCCTTCTTTGTTTCTATTTTGCAGTATTTTCCATTTACGTTCTAAATAAAAATTTAGGATAGGTTCGTCATGAAGCTGGTTTTTCCAGCCGTTAGGATCTACCGAACCAATCCATTCATGAATCACTTTTTGACAATCTTCCGCATACGAATGGCGTCCGACAATTCCCAAATTTAATTCAAAGGTATCCATATACCGCTTGTTTCGACTGTGAAGGCCGAGTCCCAGGTAAGTAAATCCGGCATAGGGACGATCATCCCTGATTAAATCTTCCCGTTCTTTATCTTGAGGGGTATAAATATTCTGGCCAAGCGATATAGAAACCGTGCGCAGGTTTTCGGGATCGTTAAGATAAGGCAATCGTTCAATCATCCTGTGGATCCATCGTGGCGCGGGTAAAGCATCGCGATAATTTGTCAGGTCGCGGGAAACCCATGATATTTTTGTTCCGTGAGTATAGTAACGATCTTTATTTTTAAAGCCAAAAAGATCGTTTTCTAAATAAACAGTTAAGGTATCCGCGTTTCTTGCTTTTTCATCAGCGGCAAAAACTGGCTGAAGGGAAAAAAAATTTAAAAAAATGAACATGAACAATAGAAAGTATCTCATCTTTATCAAAAAAATCCTTTTTTTCTGGAATTTTAATTTTCTTTGCCGCCGCCTAGCGTTTTGTAAAGCGTGACAATGTTGTTAATCTCAGCCAAGCGCAGCATAATCAAACCCTGCTGAGCGCCATATAAAGACCGCTGCGCGTCCAGAACTGAAAGATAACTGTCGATACCTTGATTATAACGCAATTGTGAAAGACGATATGTTTCCGTAAAGGCATCAACTAATGATTGCTGCGCCGCGACTCTCTCGCCAATTGTTCCCTTTGCAGCCAGCGCGTCCGCTACCTCACGAAAAGCTGCCTGAATTGATTTTTCATACTGGGCAATGGATATTTCTTTGTCGATTTTGGAGACATCATAGGCAAACCAGGTACGGGCGTCAAAAATCGGCATCACAATCTGCGGCGCGAAACTCCATACACCTGATCCGGATTTAAAAAGACCGGAAAGATCAGCGCTTGCGGTTCCAATTGTAGTGGTCAAAGAGATTCGGGGGAAAAAAGCCGCGCGGGCGGCGCCTATATTAGCATTAGCCGCTTTGAGCCTGTGTTCCGCCGCCAATACATCTGGACGCAATAATAACGGGTCCGAGGTTAGGCCGGGCGAAATATCTTTGAGAGCGCTAATATCTGCCAAATGTTCAGGTAACAATTCCTCCTGAATGGGAGAACCGACCAGCAGATTTAAAGCGTTTTCATCCTGCGCGACCAATTGCGTGTAACGGGCAACATCGCCTCTGGCTATGTCCACCTGGCTTTGCGCCCGGCGAAGATCCAACTCTGATGCCATGCCGACATTGTAACGTTTCCGAATCAGATTATACGCGGCATCCTGTGCATCTAGAGTGGAGGAAACCAATTGAAGGGCTTCTTTGTCCGCGGCCAGGGTAAGATATGTTTGCGCTACAGTGGATATAAGCATAATTTGCGTACCGCGACGGGCTTGGTCCGAGGCCAGATATTCTTCCAGTGCTTTGTCTTTCAGGCTGCGGATACGGCCGAAAAAATCTATTTCCCAGGAAGTAATACCAAGATTAACACTATACTTTTCAGTTGTATGCCTGCTTCCCGTAGCAGAAAGATCCGCCGGAACTCGTTCTTTATACCAATTGCCGATCGCGTTGACCGAAGGTAAAATCGAAACTTCTCCAATACCGTAAAGCGCCCTCGCCTGTTCCACGTTCAGGGCGGCCACACGCAAATCACGGTTGTTTTTCAGCGCGATCTCAATGACCTCCTGCAACTTTTTATCCGTTATAAAATCCCGCCACGGCAGCTCTGCGGCTGCCGGCGCTGACGCGTCAGCTGTTTTTTCCTTGTAGGCTTTGCCGGCAGGCCATTCAGCAGGAACTGGCGCTTCCGGACGTGTGTATTTGGGCGCGAGCGTGCATCCACCAAGAAAAAGCGTAAAAACAATCAATAAAAGATTTATTTTTCTGTTCATATCATTTTACCTTTGAGAAACTTTTTTCTTTCTGTCCAATCTCCATTGTTCCAACTTACGCGCGAGGCTTTCGCTTAACGTCGAAAAGAAAGGTTTCGCGTTTTTTGTTTTGGGTTTTTCTTGCTTTTGCTGTCTGCCAAAAAGTTTTTCAATCAAAACATAAAACAGGGGCGCGAAAACAACAATAAAGATAGTGGCGGTAATCATTCCTCCCAGCACGCTTGTTCCGATAGCGTTTTGGGCTCCAGCACTCGCGCCTGTCGAAAGCGCCAGCGGCAGAACACCAAAACCAAATGCGAGCGATGTCATGATAATCGGCCGAAATCTTAACCTGGCTCCTTCAATCGTCGCTTCGATGATTCCCATTCCTTTTTCCAGTCCGCTTTTGGCGAACTGGATGATCAGAATCGCGTTTTTGGTACCGAGGCCTAGAGTGGTGAGAAGGCCTATCTGAAAATAAACATCATTATTTAATCCCCTCGCGCTGGACGCGATAATTCCCCCTAAAACTCCTAAAGGAATAACAATCAAAATTGAAATAGGAACAGTCCAACTTTCATAGAGAGCGGCCAGACACAGAAAGATAACAAAAATGGAGAACGCGTAAAGCAGAGGCGCCTGAGTACTGGCCATACGTTCCTGATATGAAAGCCCGCTCCAGTCAAAACCAAAGCCGCTGGGAAGTTTTTTCAACGCTTCTTCCATAGCTTTCATAGCTTCACCTGAGCTTTTACCCGGCGCTGGTTCACCCCAGATATTAATAGATGGAAATCCGTTAAAACGATCTCTTTTCTGAGGTCCTGATACCCACCGGCCAGTGGCAAATGAAGAAAAAGGCACCATTTTCCCCTGAGTGTTGCGAACATAAATTTTTTCCAGATCTTTGGGCAACATACGGAAAGGAGCGTCCGCCTGAAGAAAAACTTTTTTAACACGTCCGCCATGCGTGAAATCATTAACATAAGAACTGCCAAATGATGTCGATATGGTCCTGTGAATCGAAGTGATCGGAACGCCTAAAGCCCCTGCTTTTTCCCAATCCACATCAATACGGTATTCGGCCACATCGGGAAGACTGTTGGGGCGAACTTTGGTTACAAGTGGGTCCTGGGCCACAATACCCAGTAACTGGTACTGCCCGGCCATCAACGCTCGCTGGCCAAGATTTCCTCTATCCAGAAGCTGAAAATCAAAACCAATGGACATACCTAATTCAACAACTGGGGGAGGCTGAAAGACAAACACCATGGCGTTGCGGATACCGGAAAAAGCGCCCATAGCTCTTTGCGCTATAGCTTTCGCTTTTAGATCAGCCCGGTCACGCAAATGCCAATCTTTCAGCCTGATAAATAACATACCGTTATTTTGTGACCGGCCGGAAAAGCCCATGCCTTGAATTGCCATCACTGTTTCAACCGCTTCCTTTTCTCTTTCATTAAAATATGTTTCTATTTGCCTGACGACTTCCCCGGTTTGTTCCAACGTAGAACCAGTCGGCATCATCACCTGAGCAAATAATATACCCTGATCTTCATCAGGCAGATATGCCGTGGGCATACGCATAAACAAATAACCCATGAATCCAATAACAACCAAAAAAACAAGCAAATAGAGCGTCTTATAGGAAAAAGAGTTTTTAACTAATCCCACGTACCACTCACGAAATTTAAAAAACGTGTTATTAAACCAGATAAAAAAGGGACGCAGAAAAGAAACTGTGTTTTCCGAAGGATCATGCCCCGGTTTAATCGGTTTTAGCAAAGCGGCGCAAAGTACTGGCGTCAGAATCAGCGCTACAACCACTGAAAGAAGCATCGCCGAAATAACAGTAATAGAAAACTGGCGATAGATAACTCCCGTGGAACCGGGGAAAAAAGCCATCGGTCCAAAAACAGCGGAAAGAACCAGGCCGATGCCGATAAGCGCGCTGGTAATTTGTTCCATAGATTTAGCCGTGGCTTCTTTTGGAGAAAGACCCTCGTCCCGCATTATTCTCTCCACATTTTCGACTACTACTATCGCGTCATCAACTAAAAGACCAATAGCCAAAACCATCGCGAACATGGTCAGCATATTAATGCTAAATCCAAAAAGCCATAAAGCAGCGAAGGTACCAAGGATAACTACTGGCACCGCGATAGTTGGTATTAAAGTAGCTCGTAAACTGCCAAGAAAAAGCCACATAACCATGAAAACCAGAAAAATCGCTATGACCAGGGTTTTAACAACTTCAGCAATAGCCACTTTAATAAATACCGTGGAATCATTAGGATAAATAACTTTTATTCCCGCGGGGAAAAACCGGCTCATCTCTTCCATTTTATTTTTCACCGCGTCAGCCGTATCCAAAGCGTTAGCGCCGGGGGCCTGACGAATAGCGATACCTGCCGAAGCCTTACCGTTAGCGGCTACCAAAATATCATAAACTTCAGTACCCAATTCAATGCGGCTTACATCACCAACACGCACGATGGAACCATCTATCCTTGTGCGTAAGGGAATGGCCGCAAATTGTTCGGGAGTCGAAAGCATGTTTTGAACAACAATTGGCGCGTTTAAACGCTGGCCTACGACGGCAGGCGCGCCGCCGAATTGTCCCGCAGAAACCTCGACGTTATACGCTCTGAGCGACGCCAATACATCTTCAACAGTAAGGTTATAATTTATTAATTTTTCGGGATTGAGCCAAACGCGCATGGCATATCCGCCACCAAACGATTGCACCTCACCTACTCCAGGAACTCGCGCCAGAATTTTTTCCAGATTAGATTTGGCGTAATCTCTTAAATCAGTGCCGTCCATACTGCCGTCTTGTGAAATCAGGCCGACAATCATCAGATAATTACGCGTGGATTTGCGGACATCAACTCCTTGATCCTGCACAACATCGGGCAGGGCCGGCATCGCGGCCTGAACCTTGTTTTGTACTTTGGACCAGGCAATGTCTGGGTCCGTCCCCGGAGCGAAAGTTAATTCAAGGCGTGAATAACCCGCCGAATCGCTGGAAGCAGACATATACAGCAGATTATCCAAGCCGGTCATATTCTGCTCGATTACCTGAGTAACGCTGTTTTCCACGGTATCGGACGAAGCTCCCGGGTAGGATGCAGAAATAGCAATAGTAGGCGGAGCCATTTGAGGATATTGAGAAATAGGAAGATTATAAATAGCCAGCATACCAACCGACATGATGATAATGGCGATGACCCAAGCAAACACCGGACGATTAAGAAAAAATTTAGATAACATTACAGTCTCCCGTTATTTGGTTTTTACAGGCGGTTTTGGGTCATTCGCTTTCTCATCTTTTTGTTTGGTTTTCTCAAAGGGAACGACGTTCACAGGAATACCTGGTCTTACCCTTAACATCCCCTCCACAATTACCCTATCGCCGGGCACAAGACCCGCTGTCACCAACCAGGCATCCCCAAGAGCGCGATCAAGTATAAGAGGGCGTTGCTGAACTTTGTTTTCTTTGTCCACAATTAATGCATAAGGA
Source organism: Syntrophaceae bacterium (assembly GCA_016928765.1). Taxonomy (GTDB): domain Bacteria; phylum Desulfobacterota; class Syntrophia; order Syntrophales; family Smithellaceae; genus UBA4810. The sequence continues at coordinate 20,872 of JAFGKC010000058.1, read as the reverse complement.
TTACCTTTAGGGTCACGCGATACCGCCTGCTGGGGAACCAAAATCGCTTTATCGTTAATGCCTTCCTGCAAAACGGCACGAACAAACATACCTGGCAGCAAAACTCCGTTGGGATTTGGGAAAACAATGCGTAAAATAACCGAACCTGTTGTTGGGTCAACGGTTATATCACGAAATTGAAGAATACCTTTCTGAGGATATTCGGTGCCGTCATCCAAAATAAGACTAGCCTTTTGTTGTTTCTTGTTTTTTTGTTGTAGCTGACCTTCTTTAAATTGACGCCTTAAACGCGCAATATCGGAAGTAGACTGGGTAACATCAACATACATTGGGTCCATCTGCTGAATAGTAGCCAAAGCGGTGGGCTGATGAGCCGTTACCAGGGCTCCCACGGTAACGCTGGATTTCCCAATGCGTCCTGAAATAGGCGCGCTAATTGTCGTATATCTTAAATTGATTTGCGCTGTCTGTACCTCCGCCTGAATCTGCTTAAATGCCGCTGTCGCGTCATCGTATTCCTGCTGACTAACCGCCTTTTCCGCGACCAGTTCTTTTAAACGTTCCGCCCTTAGCTGAAGAGACGTAAGATTAGCATCCGCTCTGGCCAGTGTTGCCTGATAAAGAGCGGGATCTATCTGGAACAGGGCCTGACCGGCTCGGACGTTGGACCCTTCCCTGAACATGCGTTTTTGAATAATGCCTCCGACCTGCGGCCTTACCTCGGCAATAAGATAAGCGGATGTTCGACCAGGCAATTCCGTGGTCATTTCTACTTGTTTCGGTTGCACCGTTAAGACAGCAACTTCGGGAAGCATACCCGGTCCGGCTTTTTTATCCGAACAACCATAAAATATTAGACCCGCAATAAAAACGGATGTTGCAATCATCAATATGTCTCTATTTTTTTTACCCATTTCTCACCCCATTTATTTTAATGAATAATTCCTTTTTTTGAATAACTATATTTATTTTCCTTCTATAATTAATCCTCTTAAATATACCACATAAAAAAATCAAGGCGCGATAATCCCCATCGCTCTTTGCAGTTTGGCGTAATTGATGTTGTAGTCACCAAGCGCGTTGGCATACTGCGATTTCGCTCTGGTCAAAAGTGTCTGAGCGTCAAGAACTTCTGTTGAGGTGGATACTCTTTCCTTGTATCTTTCTTCGGAAATACGAAAATTTTCCTCGGCCTGTTCGATAACTTTTTCGGAAACCACAATCTGGTTTTCAGCTTCGCGCAAAAGCAGATAGGCGTTTTTTATTTCCAGTGTAATTTGGTCATTAATCTCTTTTGAGGATTCAATGGCCTGATTTTCTCTTGCTTTGCTGGCATCGACACGGAATTTTGTTCTGCCCCATTCCCAGAAATTCCAGCTGGCTACCGCCATTACGTACCAGCTTTCCGCGTCCTGATAACGGCTGCCGGAAACAGAAGCCTCATCACCAAATCGCGCGTAATTGCCGACCAGGCTCAAAGACGGAAATAATTCGCTTCTGGCCATCCATACCGCTTTTGAGGCCTGTTCCGCTTTTAGAGCGGCTACTTTCAGCTCCGGTCTATTCTCCTTGGCAATTGCCAAACATTCTTCCAGGGATTGTTCCAGCGGCTGGTAATTCAATATATCAACAATTTCTACGGGTTCAAATATTCTGCGCTTCAACAATGTATTAAACTTGGATTTTGCCATATCCACAGCGTTTTGCGCTCTGATTAAAGTTTGCCTGCCGTTGGCCAGTTCTACTTCGGCATGCAATAAATCATTTTTAGCGATAAAGCCGACTTGAAAATAGTTATCAGCGACATTGCGATGCGCCTCCAGCATTTTAACGGACTGATCCGCCGCTTCAAGAACCCTTTGCGCCCGCAGCACGTCAAAGTAAGCGATTTTCACTTCCTGCACCACATCCTGATAACGGGCTTTCTCTTCTATTGACGCGACATCTTCGCCGATTTTATTTGCCATATAGTTAGCAATAATTCCGCCGCCGGCAAAAATTGGCTGCCTTGCTTCTATATTCCAGTTATAATTATTTCTCGTTCCCGTGGTCATCTCACCGGGTGGAAACGGAAGCTGAACATAGGGTTCTTCGTTTAACCGCCTATAGCTATAGGAAGTGCTAAGCTTGGGGAGAAAACCGGTCAGCGCTTCTCTTTTCTGCGCCGTCGCGCTTTTTGTTCCTTCTTTGGCTATATTGAGCACAAAACTGTTTTTAAGAGCGATGTCGACGCTTTCTTCCAAAGTGAGAGGAGTCTGAGCGATAGCGACACTAGACGAAACGATGAAAAATATCAGCGTAAAAAAAGCAACCAAATATTTTTTATTGATCATAATTTTTCACCCCGTTAAAAAATATATCTAAAATAAAATCTTTCTTGGATACAATTGACTCTTTTGTGGGTTTCAATAACCACTCGATGGTAACCGACCTGGTTAAGTGAAATAATGCCGATGCCGCGTCACGCGTCGGCACTTTCCGCAAAACTCCGCTCTTTATTCCCGCTTTTAAAATATTTTCAATAAATATTACGTTATCAAAATAACCATCGATTATCTTTTGGTTTAGCGCGGTCATTGTTTCCGATAAAGCGTCGCTTTGCCCACGCAAAAATATCCGGCAGAAGTCCGCGTTTTTTTCGACAAACTGCAGCTGCGCGGCAATTAAAGCTTCGATTTTCCCGGTAACATCTTTCGCGGTATTCACTTCCTGGCGGATCGCGGCACTCATCAGATCGAATTTTTCCAATATCATACTGGAGTAAAGATCCTCTTTGCTTTCAAAGAACTGATATAGAGAACCAATGGCAAAACCGGAGGCTTCGGCAATCTCCGCCATGGTCACGTTATAATATCCTTTGGCGGAGAATATCTTTTCCGCCTGCTCTAAAATAGCCGCCCGCCTGAAATTAAATTCGCGCTCTTTTCTTTCCGCCCGCATTTAAACTTGAGCCTTTCCCTACGATTTATGAACCACCGTTCAGATTTTGAATATGCGTTCATATTATCGTATTTTATTTATATGTCAAGAAATTTCATATTATTTAAAAATGCCGGCTAAACCCTTAATTGCCTTGACATCTAAACCCTGTTTACGTAAAGTAATCATGTAGATTTTATTGAAAAAAGCTCGATAACCATCAAAACTTCAAAGAGGCCCTATGAAAAAAATAACACTTATTTTTTGTTGTCTTTTTCTTCTTGCCGGCACATTTTCGGCGATGGCGGCGGAAAGAAAAGATATCGGTTTTATCAAAAATGTTTCCGGCCAGGCTTTTATCAGCCGGGCGCAGGTGATGATTCCCGCCAAAGCCAACGATAAACTTTTTGCCAGTGATAATCTGATCACGGGAGACAACGGTTCTCTCGGCGTCATTCTTCAGGACAACAGTGTCTTGTCGCTGGGCCCCAAATCGCGTGTCGATTTAAGCGAGTTTTCCTTCGACCCTGTTGGGGATAAATTATCATTTGTGGCAAAAATTAAAAAAGGTACCGTCGTTTACCTGACGGGTTTAATCGCCAAAATGAACAATAAAGCGGTGCGCTTTGAAACACCCACCGCTGTTTGCGGCGTGCGCGGAACGCAATTTGCCATAAAAGTTGACGCACCTGACGAAAAATAGCCGTTATTTTTAATAAAAAATAATACGGGTAGCAAAACTACGCGATAAACATTGGCAAAAGCGGGAGGACTATATGAAAAAAAATATATTTTACCTGCAAACTCTGGTACGAACATCAATTCTTCTTGTCGCGATTTTTACGCTTTGCTCCTGCGGAGCAACAACACAGATTGTTCTTCTGCCGGACGCGGATGGCCGCGTTGGTAAACTGGAAGTTTCTGATCCCGAAGGAAAACAAACACAGAAAATCGACCAGGCTTGGCAGTCGGTAAAAACATCTCCGCTTACCGGAGCGCCGGGAACCCCCAAAGTTCTTGATGAGAAAAAAGTTAAATCAATGTTCAGCCAGGCTCTGGCGGCGCAGCCACCAAAGCCTGTTACTTACATTTTAAATTTCAGCAGCGGCAGAGCCGCTCCCACTGATGAATCTTTAAAACAAATACCCGCTATTTTAGAGACCATAAAATCGCGCGCTTCAAAAAATATCGTTGTTGTCGGCCATACTGACGCCATCGGCCTGGACTGGTATAATGAAAAACTTTCGCTAAAGCGCGCCGGCAGCGTTGCGGATATTTTGGTGGAGAAAGGCGTTCCCCGCGAAAGTATCGAAGTTACATCATTCGGCAAGAAATATCCGCTGGTAAAGAGGCCGGATGGCGTGGCTGAACCAAAAAATCGCCGGGTGGAAATAACTGTCCGCTAAATGATATTTGTTAAATTTTTTATTTTCCCATTTTCCAAAGCACATTGGACAGGCAAAATTGGCGCTTTGCCGTTTTCTTCATACTTTAAAAAAGCACAAATCCTATATTCAGGAGCGCTCAGATGAAAAAATCTTATATTCTGGCTCTTGACCAGGGCACTACAAGCTCAAGAGCGATTCTTTATGATTATGAAGGCAGGGTGATAAAAGTCGCGCAGAAGGAATTTACGCAAATTTATCCACGGGCCGGCTGGGTGGAGCACGATCCGATGGAAATCTGGGGTTCGCAAAGCGGCGTAGCCAGCGAACTTCTGGCGACAACCGGTATTTCCGCCGAAGAGATAGCGGCCATCGGTATTACCAATCAGCGTGAAACAACAATTGTGTGGGATAAAAATACCGGTAAGCCCATTTACAATGCCATTGTCTGGCAGTGCCGTCGCACTTCGGGTATCTGCGACGAGCTCAAAGCCAAAGGCCTCGAGGGTATGATTCGGGAAAACACCGGCCTGGTGATCGACGCGTATTTTTCCGGCACAAAAGTAAAATGGGTACTGGACAACGTCGAAGGAGCCAGAGAGAGAGCAAAAAAAGGCGAACTGCTTTTTGGCAACGTTGATTCCTGGCTTATCTGGAATTTGACAAAAGGTAAAGTTCACGTGACTGATTATAGCAATGCTTCGCGCACGATGCTATACAATATCAAAGATCTGAAATGGGATGAAGAAATTTTAAAAGAACTTGATATCCCCGCCCCTATGCTACCCGAGGTAAAACCTTCAAGCTGTATATATGGCGTTACCGATACAAAAATATTTGGCGGAGAAATTCCCATTGCCGGAGATGCCGGCGATCAGCAGGCGGCTCTTTTCGGGCAGGCCTGTTACAGCCCGGGTATGGTTAAAAATACTTATGGCACAGGATGTTTTATGCTCATGCTCACGGGCGAGCGGCTGGTGCATTCGGCAAACGGACTTCTGACCACCATCGCCTGGGGCGTAAACAACAAAGTAGAATATGCGCTGGAAGGAAGTATTTTTATCGCCGGCGCCGCCGTGCAGTGGCTGCGCGACAGCATAAAGCTGATTTTTGACGCCAAAGACAGCGAATATTTCGCCACGCAGGTAGAGGATTCGTTAGGTGTTTATGTCGTCCCCGCTTTCGTGGGGTTGGGAGCGCCTTACTGGGATATGTACGCCCGTGGCGCGATTTTGGGGCTTACGCGAGGCGCAAACAGAAACCATATTATCCGCGCCACGCTGGAATCCATCGCTTACCAGACCAGAGATATCCTGGAAATAATGCGCTCCGATTCCGGCATAGAGCTCAAGGAACTGCGCGTGGACGGCGGCGCTTCCGCCAATGATTTTCTAATGCAGTTTCAGGCCGACATTCTGGGCAAGCAGGTGGAGAGACCGGAGATCATCGAGACGACAGCTTTGGGCGCAGCATATCTGGCGGGTTTGGCCACTGGTTTTTGGAAAGACCAGTCCATGGTCGCGCAACGGTGCAAAGTAAACCGGAAATTCCAGCCGTATATGAGCAAAGACAAAAGAGAAAAACTTTACAAGGGATGGAAAAAAGCGGTACAGCGCGCGATGCTTTGGGAAAAGGATGAATAATTCAAATGCTTAAAACAGATGTAATCATCATCGGCGGCGGCGCTACCGGCTGCGGCATTGCCCGCGACTTGGCGCTGCGCGGCATTCCTCACTGTCTTATCGAAAAAGGCGATTTTGCCGCGGGAGCTACCGGAGCCTGCCACGGTCTTTTACACAGCGGCGGCCGCTATGTTGTTTCCGACCCACACTCCGCCAAAGAATGTTACGATGAAAATATTATTTTAAGAAGAATCGGCGAAAAATGCGTGGAACAGACGGGCGGCCTTTTTGTGCGTCTGCCCGGCGATTCCAAGCTCTATCGTGATCGCTTTCTCAAAAGCTGTGAAAAAATCGGCATACCTGCCGAAATAATTTCTTCCACCAAAGCGCTGGATCTGGTGCCCAATCTCAATCCGGATATCGAAGAAGCGGTAAAGGTTCCGGATTGCTCGATTGACCCTTTCCGCCTGTGCATGCTCAACATAATCTCGTCGCAGAAAAGAAACGGAATAATTTTCATCCGCCACAAGGTAACAGAAATATTAAAGGAACATGGACGTTGTGTGGGAGTGAAAGCCGCTGATCAGGTATCCGGCGAGATCAGAGAAATCCACGGCAACGTTATTATCAACGCTACCGGCGCCTGGTCTCATCTTGTCGCTCAATTGGCGGGAAACGAAGTGCCGCTTACTCTTTCCAAAGGCAGTCTGGTGATTACCAACCATCGTCTCACGAATATGGTCGTCAACAGAATGCGTCCCTCGGCGGATGGTGATATTATTGTTCCTAACGAAGCCGTCTGTCTGGCCGGCACGACATCAATCGCGGTGGAAGACCCCGATAAAATCCGCATCGAATCACATGAAGTGGATACTATCATCAGCGAAGCGGGCAGAATGATTCCACACTTTGACGACACGCGCATTATTCGCGCTTTTTCCGGCGTCCGCCCTTTGCTTAAATCAGCAAAAGCCGATAGCCGCGAAATCACTCGCGGCTTTCAGATTATCAATCACGGCGACGGCATGTACAGCATTGTCGGGGGAAAGCTTACTACTTTCCGTTTGATGGCGGAAAAAATGGTCGATACGATCATGGATTATTTCAAGCTGAAAAAACCGTGCGAAACAGCCGAAATACCACTGGAAGGCCAGGAAGAACTCAGCGGTTATCCCCTGGCCAAAAGATTAGCGGATATGAAAAATATTGTGTGCGAATGTGAACTGGTCTCGCGCGCCGAAGTAGAAAGAATTATCAAACAGACCGGCACCCGCTACGTTGGAGATATCTCGCACCGGACGCGCCTAGGTATGGGCCCCTGTCAGGGTGGCTTTTGCACTTTCCGCGCGCTGGGAATAATGCATGAAAAAAGCATCATCTCGCCGGAACAATCGATGAATGCTTTGCGTGATTTTCTGCAGCGGCGTTTCCGCGGTATTAGATTCTGTCTTTGGGGCGACCAGTTGCGCGAAGAACAACTGGTGGAATATATCTATATGGGCATTCTAGCGTTGGAGAGGAAATAGTGGGCGTAATTCAGCATGATGTAATTATTATCGGCGCGGGTGTGGCGGGATTGACCGCGGGCGCTATTCTGGCGGAAAAAGGTTACAATGTTGCCTTAGTCGCCAAAGGAGAACCTACCGCGTGTCTTTCCACAGGCTGTATTGACATTTGTTCTCTCGATCATGACCCGCTGCACGGCGTAAGCCATCTCCCCGACGAACACCCTTATCATCTTGTCTCGCGCGCCGTGATACGCGAATCGATTGAAAAATTCAAAGAATCAATGGCGCAGATGGGATTTTCTTATATTGGTTCCCCGGAGACCAACCGCTATGTTCTTTCCGCTCTGGGAACTTTCAAGACAACATGCCTCGTGCCTTCCACCATGGCCGCCGCGCCACAGGATGAAAAAGATGATCTGCATATAATAACTTTTTCCGGCTTGAAAGATTTTTATCCAAGCTACATAACCGCTAGGCGCAAGAACGCTTCTTTTTCGACATATGACGCGGGCGCGTCCACCACCATGGGCTTGGCGACAAATTTTGAGCGGGAAGATTTTCTGGAGAAATTTATTTCATGGCTGGAAAAACTGAATATTCGGGAGGGGAAAATCGCCTTCCCCGCTGTTTTAGGACTGGAATCGGCGGGAATGATTACAAAAAAAATAGAAGAGCGGCTGGGGCGTAAGGTTTTTGAAATCCCCACCATTCCGCCTTCCATGCCCGGCCGCAGGCTTTTCAACGCGCTGAAAGATTATTTCCGAAAAAAGGGCGGCATGATTTACTGGAGCTGGCCGGTGAGCGGCGTGGAGAAAACAAAAAAAATAATTGAGGCGGTAACCTCTCCTTCAGAGGGACGCCCCAAAAGCCTCAACGCGAAAGCTTTTATTCTTGCTTCCGGTTCTTTTGTCGGCGGCGGCCTGACGGCGCGGCGCGACACGATCGTGGAAAATATTTTCAACCTGCCCGTCCTCGTTCCCGGGCAGAGAGACAACTGGTTTGACAGCGATTATTTTTCTTTGAATCACGGCATCGGCAAAGCGGGAATAATCGTCGATTCGTCTTTCCGCCCGAAAGAAGCGGATTGGGAAAACGTTTTTGTTTGCGGCGGCATTATCGCGCACACGGATGTTTTGAAAAACGGCTGCGGGCACGGTATGGCTCTGGCCACCGGGCACGCCGCGGCAGCTTCCTGCATGGGGTATATAAAATGATTAATTTTGAGCACTGCATACGCTGCACAATTTGCGTGGAAAACTGCCCCGTGTTCCGCGTTAATCCTGATTTTCCCGGTCCGAAACAGGCGGGGCCGGACGCGCAGCGTTTTCGCATGGAAAAAGAAAAATCCGTGGATAATTGGGTGCTTTTGTGCAGCCAGTGCAAGCGTTGCAATATGGCTTGCCCCTGCGGCGTTGATCCGGCGGAAATTATCCTGCAGGCACAGCAAAGATACGGCCTGCAGCATCCCCGCACTCTGGCTCATCTGCTTTTCGCCAACAATTATTATTTAAGCGCGCTGGGATCGCTTACGGCTCCCGTTGCCAACAAAGTGGCAAGTACCAAAATCGGCAAGAAAATATTTCACGCCATGGGCATCACGACCTATATTCCTTTTCCCAAATTCAGTTTTAAGACTATGAAAAGTGAGAAGAAAAAGAAAAGCAAAGCAATAAAAAAAGTGGCTTTTTTCTACGGCTGTTTCATAAATTTTTATCGTCCCGACATCGGCAGAAAAATAATCCGACTTTTGGAATCATTTGACGTTGATGTAGTTCTGCCAGAGCAATGGTGCTGCGGCCTGCCCGCGCTGGGCAATGGTAACCTGGCAATTGCGCGCTACTTCGCCCAAAAAAACGCCGCGTCTTTATCCAATTACATCGACGCGGGCTACGATGTAATTTACACCTGCACTTCCTGCGGCTTGTGCCTGATGCATGACTATCCCGGCATCCTGGAAATATCACTGGCGAAAAAAATTACCGAAAACACCTATGATCTGCATGAATATATCATTGGACTGATTGATGACGGATATATTGAGCCGCAATTCGTAGAAGTAAAGCGTAAAATTGTTTATCACATTCCCTGCCACCTGCGCGCGCTGGGCATTGGTTATCCCGCGGCGAAAATCATGGCGATGATTCCGGGCCTGGAATACGAAATATTTGACGACACCTGCTGCGGACTCAACGGCAGTTACGGATTTAAAAAAACAAACGAAGAAACAGCGGTGCAACTGGGTACGCGCGCCGTTTCCCTGATTAAAAAAACCGGCGCGGAAAATATTATGGCCGACTGCGGCTCCTGCCGCATGCAGTTGGGCGGCCTTTCCGGCATGGACGCGCTTGATCCCGCAGAAATCATCTGTGAATCATTGGGCATTACCGATGAAAAATAAACGCAGCTTATCATTCCCGCCCAGGCGGGAATGATAAGTGTCTACGCGCCTACTCTAAATCTTTTTTCATGCGGTCGAATTCTTCTTTTGTAATTTCACCTTTGGCGTATCTTTTTTTCAGAATGCTCAGGGGCGTTTCCTGAACATCGCCGCTTATATTTTTATTCTTCAAGGTCTGGACAATAAAATAAATCGCCACACCCAGAATAATCAAAAATATTATCCACATAAACATCCCTCCGTATCCGAAACCATAATTCATCATCGGGCCATCCCCCCACCGGTGCATTGGTCCGTAGGGACCGCAGGAAGCGACCAATATTGTCAGCAACAAAAAAGCTGCAAATGTAAATGCTTTTTTCATCACGCTTTTCCCCTCCCTTCTTTATTTAAAAATAATAAGGCAATTGATGCTATTTTTGTCAACTCTCGCGCGGAAAACGGTGGACACAGACTATTTCTTTTTGACTCTTTAGTATCATCAACTGGATAATATTTTAGCAGTCGGAATAACACCTTTGGATAATTAGTATCCACTCGTTTTTTTCTGAAAAAAATCGCGGCCTCAATAAAATCAGCAATAAATCTATTATTACAATATGTTACCTTATAAATTTTACGGTTGGCATAGTGCTTGCTCTTAATTACCGGTAAAAGGCGGAACAAAATAAAATCATGGTGATTTAAAACCATCCTGAAAGGAGAAAAGAAAAATGAAAAAGATACTTCTTAAAACAATTTTATTTTTGTTGCTGGTTCTTATGCCTACCTCGGTGCTGGCAATGGGACATGTTGACGTGGGCGTCAGAATTCCGTTGCCGCCGCCGCTTCTGCTTCCGGTGCCGCCGTGGCTGGTAGTTATTCCAGAAACAGATGTTTATACCGTTCCTGATATCCAAGAAGAGATCTTTTTTTATGGCGGCTGGTGGTGGCGCCCTTGGCAGAATCGCTGGTACCGTTCTCGTCATCACGACAGAGATTGGGCATACTATAAAGGCACACCGTCATTTCACGGACGAGTTCCATCAGACTGGCGCACCAACTATAACCAGCAACACTGGAAAGGGCATCAATGGGAGCAGCGCCGCGTTCCTCATCATGAAGTTGAACGAAACTGGAGCGGCTGGCAAAAAGACAGGCATTGGGAAAAACAAAATTACTGGGGCGTGCGCGGCCTGGATACACGGCAAAGGCAGCAAGGATATAATTACCAACAAAGAAATGATTACAAAAGAGGTGGCGATATACACAAAAGGGATAATTCCAGAAGAGGCCGCAGAAGATAGAAAAATATATATATTAAAAAATCCCTCCCTGAAACAGAAAAGAGGCCTGGAGCGTAATCTCCGGGCCTCTTTGATTTAAGCTTAAATATCTATATTTTATTTTCTTAAGCGAAAATTTATTCGGATTATAAATAGTCACTTTATTATTTTGGGCGGATATTTGAGTAATTCTGACGATTTTCAGACATGTTCCCGCTTAATAAAAAGGATTAAAAATACATGGATATTTGATCATTCTTTTCCTATATTAATCTCAATCGTGCTGTTGCATAAACCCGTTTATAAGTTTTACAGGCACCCGTATAAAGGTTCATTAAAAGTCCGGAAATAAATAAAAAGGAGGGAATATCAAAATGGAACAAAATAAAATAATCTCCAAAATAATCATTTCCGTTATTATTTTCATCGCGTGTGTTTTATTTTTATTGCCGGTAAACTCTCCCGCGCAAACTGTTGTTGTGGGAGAAGGCATAACCTTTACCCCCGCGGACGCAAGACCGGGACAAACGGTATTTGCGGATATTCGTTTTCATATAGAGAGCCCCTCTGCTGACCCTATCCCGATAAACTTCTCTATTGTTGATGCTTCAGAAACTCCTAATCCCGCCCGGCCAAGCCTTAGCGGGCATTCTTACACGTCTGGGCGTTCGTTTACCATCCGCGCGGCTTACTTAATACCTAATCCCGCTCCGGCAAGAAAGTGTTTCAATGTGTACGCGCATTTCCCCGGAACCGGCCTAGGCAGCGCTATTCTTATTAACAACGCCTGTCTGAACGCGCGGCTTCGTCTGGGTAATCGCGGTACAGGATACAGAGTTTCAGAGGGGGCCTACCGCAGTAGTGACGCTCCGGGCGCTCCCACAATCGTGGGAGGAACTGTTATTGGAATAAATGCCTCTTTCCCCCCGATGAATCTGGAACCGGTTACAGATCCTCTCCGTTCTAACGTGCTGAATTTGGGATTAAACATGGATTACACATCAACAGCAAGAGGAAGCGCCACATTTTACTTATTAAGAGATGGACGCACTGTGCTGCAAACATCCTCAATCTTAAATCCTGGCCGTAATTTGGTAAATATTGTTGAGGCAATGCACTCAACATTAGGCTCTGAGCTGGTGCCCGCACGCATGAATTACAGTGTCGATATAGCTTTCCCGGCTGTATGCGGCACCGAGCGTCCGCGCACAGCCCGCCAATTGCTGATAGCAGGCATCCAACTGGAAACAATAATATTTTCTTTAAGCGGAGGGACTGGTCAAAGAATAACGCTGCCAACCGCTTTAAAATCGATTCCCCGAACCGGTGTGCGTCCGGCGCGGCCTAACCTGCCCTGAAATAAAAATGACAACGATATGGACCATAGACAGAAAAGAGGCTTGGAAATAAAATCCAAGCCTCTTTTATTTAAAATACATCTTTTATCAATTCTACGATGATTCCATATTTTCGCTTTCGCCCGCCGCTTCATTTTCTTCCGGTTTTTCTTCTTCCTGCTTCACTGTTTCCGGCCTGAGCGTCTTCAGCAATTCCCTTGATTGATTCAATATACGGGCGGCTTCATTTTCCGCCTTTTTCATTGTCTTTTCCAGCGCGTCATCCGTCAACTCCGCGTCTAAAATTTCCTCTTCGGTTTCATCGCTCATAATAACAACTTCTCCTTCTGTCTCATTAATAAACAGTGTGATTTATTTTTTAAATAACTGCGCTTTATTTAGCAATGTTATTATCAAAAATACAAAATCATTAATACTGGTAATTTTATGCATTCAGAAATATTTTGCAAGTTTTTTGATATTTTAATTTTGTCATTCCCCGGCGAGACCGGGGAATCCAAGATTTCCCGCGGTTTTTTATTTCTTCGCTGAAGATACAATGAGGTGCGTTGTTGTCACACGCACCAGCACCTGATCTTTTTCATCTCTGACTGTGGTTTCCACAACTTTTACCGTGCGCCCGGAATGCACCACCAGCGCTTCTGCAGTTACGTCACCAGCGTCTGTGTTACGCAGGAGATTAGCGTTTAGCTGTATGGAGAAGGGAAATGTACCGTCATCTTTTCTACAAGCCGCCGTAGCGGTTATATCAGCAAGCGAAATCAAAGCTCCCGCGGCGAATACTCCCGTAAATTGACTTGTGTTGGGGCAAAAGGGCATTTTCATAACTGCGCGGCCTTCATCGATTTCCACCGGCGTGATTCCTAACGCGATAAAAATATCGCCGCCTTTCTCTTCGAAGGGGCGCCTGAATTCCGCGATAGCTTTTTCATCAAACTTTGGCATTTTAAACTTCCTTGTGAAATATAACGTTTAGTATTTTATTCATAATCAGTCAGATATAAATATTTACCGCGTGTGTCAATAGACGTTGCACAACAACCTACCTCGCGTAATACTTTCCTTCTTCATTAACTGCCTTGTCTGGTGGGAAAGCTTCTCTTCAAAAAACCAATTACTGCAGGCAGCACAACATCCGCCTTAAAAAGCGCCATGGCATGCCCGGCTGAAGGAACCATAAGAAACTTGGCATTAGGCAACTTTTCGGCACAAAGTTTTATTTTTTCAAACCGCTTATCGGCTTCCCCCGCAAAAAGTAAACATGGCGCCTTTATGCAGGGTAATTGTTTTTCAAGGGATTCTCTGGGCTGTGCCGCGGCAGAAACCGCGACCAGATCATTTTGAAGAATGATGGGCTGGAACTCCGGCGCGATTTCCTCGCCTATGAAAGACGCTAGCGCACGCAGGAAAATATTGCTATCTGAACCATCAACGCCGGTAAATTCATCAACGTTATCCTCAAAAGGATGCGCTCCGTCGATAACCAAACCGGCTACCCGTCCAGGAAAATAAACGGCAAGAGCGAACGCAAGCCATCCGCCCATGGAATAGCCAAACAAGATAACTTTTTTAATATCCAGGTGATCAAGAACACTGATGACATCTTCCATCCTTTTGTTGAGGCTGTACGCACCCGCGTCGTGGGGTTTATCGCTTTGACCGTGTCCGCGCTGATCAATAAGTATTACGCGGTAGGATTTTTCAAGGCGAGAACTATAGCCGGCCAACTTCCATTGCTGAAGATTGCCGGTAAAGCCATGCAATAAAACAATAGGATGGCCTTGCCCTCGCGCCTCAAAATATATTTTTACGCCATTGTTTTCTACAAAAGGCATTTATGCTTTTCTCGACATATAATAAATAATTCGTCTCAGTTATTAAGCCATTAACAATAACAATGCGTCATAAATGTCAATATTAGAGAAAAAAGCTATTCCCTCCTCTGTAATTCCTGAACAATCCTAGCGGGAATCCTTCCCTTCCTTTTTTATTCCTGTGCATCCGGCATACGCAGAAGCAAACAACAGAAATCCATCTCTCCCTTGTGTCATTCCCCGGCGAGACCGGGGAATCCAGAATTCTCAAGGGCATAACTTTTTCATGCAACGGAATTCCTGCAGGGCAATCTCTTTATCCTTTCGCCTTGCAGTTTAATAGAATCGTTCCTTTTTTCTTCTTATTTGCTGATAAAAAGCCAGTTATTTTGATCAAAATAAAGAAGGGACATAATATATCTATCAGGTATTATTAAACATTAATTTAGTTGACGCTCGTCTTTCCGAGGAGTATATATCTCTCTCGTTTCTAGCGTTTCTAGTGGTAAGAGGTAAAAATAATTTGTAAATTAGAAAGGAGGGTTTTGTATGAAGCGTTTAGTGTTGTTTGTTGTCTCTTTAGTATTTGCGTTTTCCACCGTTGTAATTGCCGCGGATAAAACTGGTCCCGCTGAACCTGCATCTACTGTAGCAAAAGAAGCTGTACAGACGGCTAAGGATAAAGCCAATGTGGAAAAAGGCAAGGCTCAGGGTAAAGCGAAAGGACATCTTAAAGGCGCGGAGGATAAGGCTAAAGATAAAGTTAAAGGTGTAGAAGACGACGCCAAAAATAAGGCAGACAAAGCTAAAGATAAAGTTAAGGGCGCGGATGATAAAGCAAAAGACAAAGTTAAAGGCGTAGAAGACAAAGCTAAAGATAAGGCAAAAGGTGCAGAAGACAAAGCCAAGGGCAAAGCTAAAGAAGTAATTCCTGCAACTCCGGCTGTGCCCGCTTCTCCTTCTCAGAAGTAATTTAAAATTATTTACATGTTTTTTCAAAAGGAGCAGATTGTATCTGCTCCTTTTTTTATTGCTTTAAAAAGATTCATTCAGCTAAATTTTTAATTTACCCTTGGCTGTTTTAACTTATTCCTTTGGCACTGTTGCTGAAATAAAAAATCCTCCCCTCGTGGCGAGGGGAGGATTCATGTTTAAAAAATAATTATTCTCCCGCGTAGATTTTTGGTTAATAACCTTACCTTGGATGCACTATTACAGGTGGCGGGGGCTTAACTGGCTGCACTACTTTGGGCGGTGGGGGCTTCACCACTACCGGCGGAGGAGGATTGGCCGGCCGCACTACACGAGGTGGTGGCTGAACTATCACAGGCGGGGGAGGATTGGCCGGTTGAACTATTACAGGCGGCGGAGGATTAGCTGGTTGCACTACTACAGGCCTCGGACGGGGCTGAATTATACAGCCGCCAATGATAAATATAAATAAAAACAAACCAATAGACATGAAACGCGTTATTTTAATCATAGCCAACTCCTTTCTATTTGTTATTGATAAAATCTCCTCTTACCGGTGCAATATAGGCAAACCGCTATTTTATGTCAATCGATAATTACAGTCGCGATCAACATTGCCAGACTACTGCCATGTCAGATAATAATTTATCTATCAGGTTTAATCTGGACTGTATAGAGAACGTCATAGCCCTTTTCGTGCTCGCGCAGAATCGCCAGCGTTTTAAATTCTTTTTTCTTCGGGCTGTCAAAGGGGCCGAAATTGCGCGTAATCATCTGAACACCCATTATTTCCAGGAGAAACCCAAAAAGTTTTTTGTTTTCACCATCAGCCTTGATAGGTGTCCAGTCGTAGATAAACGAGGCGTTTGTTTTAAAGTAGGCGTGCAGGGGGTTCATGAACTTGACAAACATATTGAACTTATCCGGCGCGACAATGAATTTAGAGCCTTCCGGCGCGGGACGGAGATTAGCCTTTCCAATTTTTACCGGCGCGATAATATGGACATCCTGTTCGTTGACTGTCGCGTTGGGGTCGCCCGGGGGATCCTGCACGCGAATCTGCATAACATCCCTTTGGGAAGCCAACTTGCCGTCATAAACCGTGAGGGCGACCAGGTATTGGCCGAGAATATCCGAGCGGAAACGGCAGTTTTTCATCGTGCGTTGGCCGGCAAATATTCTGGGCGATGTGTTTTGCGGCGCAGCAATAACCTGCCATTCATAGGTAATTTTATCTCCATCGGGATCATAGCTTTTACTCCCATCTAGAAAAACAGTTGCGTAACGCGGCACAACTTTGTCCATACCAGCAACGGCCACCGGCGCGCGATTAGGCCCGGATACGGATCTAGGACCGGCACCAATAAGCAGAAGAGAAATACTAATTGTTAAGACTACAAAAATAATCTTTTTCATTTTCTTGCCCTCCCTTGATGAATTAAATAAATTTCATTTTTAAAACTAATTTTCATTGCTGTTTTGAATACGCACAATATTACTTAAGCCAAAGTCCTTATCCCTTCTTCATTTTAGCACGCTCTTAAGATGAATCCAGCCCCTGTGCGTCATTCCCGCGGGCTCTTAGCGGGAGTCCAGAAAAAACACCACCATTCAAATACTATCGCATATACTCCACTAAAGAAATAAAATATTCTTTTGCGGTTTTAACATCCGCGAAACTCGCGTTTCCAATTTTCGCGATATCATCAATATGATTTTCAATATCACTGATTACTTTACTTGTTTCCTCAATTAACATTTCTTTTTCTGATACGTTTATCGCGTTTACATAATTAGCAACGGCTTGTCTTTCGGGAACACCGATGATGTCAATACGCCCTATGCAATTCTTTAAAAATTTTGTAAATGCTGGATATGTCAGGCTAAGCATATTTCCCCCTTTTTTTATATTAAAGTTTTATATCGTAAATATAGCAGATTTTGTAATAAAAATTTATCAATTAACGATTAACTTCTTCAAAATTTGGCGGAAGCGGATAAGGCTGAACAAAATTGCTTTTTACAAGATATTCGTACCTGACACGTTTTCTTGCCTCCCCTTGCTTAGAGAAACCTAACTGAAACTATTTTTGCTAAAATTACGGATAGATTTGTACGTGTTAATTCTTCCAATCTTTGTAGATTTGCAAGTCCTTCTCTATCAATGCCAGGCATGCCCCTATAATCAAAGCATCGTCTACAAAGCCAACGCCGGGAATAAAATCCGGTATCAGGTCAAAAGGATTTAACACGTAAAGAAGCGCGGCGACGATTGCGGCGATTGTCCAAAATGGTACTTTTCTATATTCACCTTTCAGGTAATCCTGTATGATAGAAAATAAAAGTTTCAAATCCGCGACAAATCTCCCGAGGGACCCGTTGCTTTTAAACTTTTCTTCAATTTCTTCACGCTTATCGACCACCTTTTTAAGGTCATATTCGGTGACCGCTTTGGCGTCCCTGTTTAGCTTTTCTTCTGCCTGCTGTTCGCTAAATTTCGGCATTTTGATTACCTCCACACCTAATACTGACACTTTGATACGGCCTGTATAAACCTATCGTTCAGAAGGAAGGTTAAGCTATTTTTCGGGAACTACGCCCGGAACTTTTTATGACGCAACAGAACCGTCCAATTACTATCTAAAGAGATTTATCAGCTCCGGCAATTATTTTTTATTTCTGCAAAGATCATACATAAGATTACATTTCTGTTCGCAAGCCTGTTTTATTCCAACTGTTGAAGGACAATCAAAATTGCACTTCTGTTTATCGATCATGCATTTAGCATCGGTACATGATTGAAATGAAATTGACATTGCAAAAAGCAGCATCAGCCCTGTTACTTTAATGATTCTTTTATTCATATGGACTCCTTTAAAATTTTATTGCCTCTGATTATTTGAAAATAATTTTACCTGTCCCGTTTTCTTTTACTTTAATGTAGGGCGTGTTTCGCAAACACGCCGCTAGTTTACGGATTGCATAGCCTGCCCGACGCATCCCGCATGCGCTGAAGTTCCTGCCAGGGCGATCAATCCCTACATATTACAACGGCATTACCATCTTATTAAAGGGCGCGTTTCCCTAAACGCGCCGTTAAATTGCGGACTGTTCGGGGAACAGTCCCTACATGTTTATTTTCCTTCCACGATGGCGATTTCTTCAAGCTTTAAATCGTATAGCTCGTAAACCAGTTTATCACTCCGGCGCAAATCATTATTCAAAAGTAAGCATAAAAGATAATTGTAACTGCGCCGTTTTCTTACAGAATGATTGCCAAAACTCAGAATTACTTAACGCGCCCACGCCGATGTGAAAACCGGAGGCCGCGGTTAAAACACACGGGCTCCGGTATATTTTTTGGTCTAACTTCTAAATCCTGTTCCAATAAGTAATGGAATTGTAATTGCCGCAAAAATTCCGATAATGCCAATTATAATCCCAATCAAAAAAAGTATTCCCCAGAATTTCCAAAATGATTTTTGATATGAAAGGGCGGATTCCAGTTCCAACTCACTTTTAGCGCCCAGGAAACGGCCAAGCGCCGAAGAATACATAAAAAGATATCGAGATGGAATTATATACAATAGCGACATCAGGATATACACTATTCCTATTAAAGCGGCATACGGGGCTTCTGCTTCTTTCGCTAATATAGCGCCTCCAAATGCCACAAATATTATTCCAATAATTATTATAAACCCTGCCGTAATAAAACCCATGATAGATAAAAATTTAGTCCAGGTTTTTGTGGAAATCATCGACTGAATCATTTGTTCATTCACTTTCAAAATTGAAGTTCCGATTTGCTGTTCGTTCATAAACACTCTCCCCCTTTTTTTATTTAACTATTTTTTGTGCTTCTGTGAAAATTTTACAAGAACTGCCCAAAGGCAAATGAATCATAGAGAACAGGCGCTTGTGTGTCAAGAAACAAAAATGGCTGAAGACTAAAGGCTCCGGCATTCGCCGGACTTCGCACCGGCTGAAGGTAATATCGCATGAGATTGCTTCACTGCGTTCGCAATGACAGGCACAAAAAGCAGGGCTTTCGCATCATAACTTCATGCGCAATGACAAATGCAATTGCTATACATCGGCTTGTCATACACTCAATTGACACTATCGCGCTTTCATATTAGTATGCCGCTAAAATAAACATAATGGGGGAATAAGAAAATGACTAAATTTAAGGCAGTCACTCCCAAGAAAATTATGATGGGCAAGCTAAGTTTTGGATGCGACCTGCTGGAAGAACTGACTAAAGTAGCCACCGAGAGCGGTATCAGATTGGGACGAATTGAAGCGATAGGCGCGGTGCAAAAAGCGCGCATTGGTTTCTATAATCAAAAAACCCGCAAATATCAGTTTCATTTGTTTGACCAGCCCCAGGAAATTGTAAAATTAGCCGGAAATATATCTATGAAAGATGGCAAGCCGTTTGTCCACGCGCACATAACGCTGGCTAATAAATCGGGCAAATCCTGCGGCGGGCATCTCGCGGAAGGCACAATTGTATTTGCCTGTGAGTTTATCCTGGAAGCTTTTGAAGGGCCGGAATTTAGCCGTTGCCTCGATGAAGAAACCGGATTGTCCTTGTGGTCACTATGAAATGTTTATCCGTAATTTTGATTTTATAAGGAGATAAAGCCATGTCCAATATTAAAAATCAGCCGAAACATAAAAATAAGCTTATCAAGGCGATAAGAGGAACGCTTGAGCATAGAGCCGCCTGGTTATATCTCTTGCTTGATGAAGCGCAAAAGCACGGCTTAAAAAGTGACGAGTTCGCGAAAAAGGCCGTTATGAGATGCGGATGCTTTCAGGGCAGCCAGCTTGCGGATAAAGCGGGCACAAAAAGTCTTAAAGGCCTGAAAAAAACACTTTTCAATCTGCCGGCGCGCCTTGTGTTTGAAATGAAAATACTAGCCTGTACCGATGATCAGTTGGATATTGACTTTTACCATTGCCCGCTGGTCGCGGCCTGGCAAGCACAGGGAGCTACAGATGAACAGATTGCGAAACTTTGCGATATAGCAATGCAGGGCGATAGAGGCATTGCCAGCTCCTTCGGCTGCAAGCTGGAATTGGGTGAAACAATCGCGAACGGTTACGATAAGTGCGAAATTAGATTCAGAAGATTAGAATAAAGTATAACTTAGGCTAAAAGCTCAGCTAAACTGCTGCCGCGCGAAAGAGATTGCCGCCTCGCAATAAAGATTATTAACCCTTCCAAAAACTATGCCTAGCGCGCGGTGACTTCTCTGATTTTTGCCGCTACGGCCTTGTCTTCAAAAACATTGTGGATGGCTTCGCCCAGAAGGGTGCTCATGTAATCGCTCATGCGCTCCTCGGAAAAATAAACGTGCTCGTGCGACGATGTTGCTTCCACCCGGCGCGTATAAACTACATGGCCTTCTGATACATCCGCGAAAATAATGGTTAACTTAATATTAGCAGCGTAGCTGTTTGTAGGAAATGCCCGGCGGCAGATGATTTCCATTTCGTCAATGCTTCCGCCGACAAGAATTTTTGCCGTCACGCCGGGTATGTTTTCTTCGGTTAAATCCCAAAGCGCGATTTTATCGGCAACCTGGTATCCCGCCTTATTCAAATAATCTTTAACGCCAT
>JAFGKC010000057.1 GCA_016928765.1 Syntrophaceae bacterium | reverse complement strand
GCTTTATCGCGCCGACGATAAACCTGGAAGAAATAGACGAGCGCTGCGCGATGATTAAACATGTGCAGAAAGTCTTGAATCAGCCGGTCAAAACCGCGGCTATACAAAATTTTGCTTTCGGCGGCGTCAATACCATCCTGCTCATCAGAAAATTAGCTTAAAGGTATAATACATCTGAAAAAGATCATGAGCAACGTTTATAATTTTTTAATTACCTCACTTTTGTGGGCATATTTTCTTTTCGGCTACCTTTTTCTGCTTCTTTTCTTATTTTTGCCGGCTTTTGTTATATCCAACAATCTCTCTGCCGCTTTGCAAAATATAAATCATGTTCACCTCAGGTGCTTTTTCGCCCTGACGCGCGTTCTCATTCCCCGCACCAAATTCAAAATTCCCGAAGAGGTGCGCGAGCTTCGTTCCTGTGTGATTGTCTGCAACCACATATCTTATCTGGACCCGATTTTACTGGTTTCGCTTTTTCCGAGACATTTAACCATCGTAAAAAGAACTTTTTTCAAAGTTCCCGTTTTCGGCTGGTTTTTAAAAAACACCGGGTATATTCCCTCCGCACCCAATGAAATGATGGGAGCGGCAATGATCAATAATCTGGAAGCGATCAAAAAGCACCTTGTGGACGGAGGAATCCTTTTTGTTTTCCCGGAAGGCACCAGAAGCCGCAACGGGAGACTTGCCGATTTTAACAAAGGAGTGTTCAGCATCGCTCGCTACTGTAAAGCTCCGATCAAGCTGGTACTCATTAAAAATACTGACGTTCTTTTCCGTCCCGGATATTTCTCCTTCAACACGCGCGCTTTTAATAAAATTAAAATGGGCATTATCGGATCGCTGGAACCGGATTACAAAAAATATAATTTTTCTGTTGCAGATATTGCGCAAAATACTCAAAAACTTTTTGAAAAAAATCTGCTGCAATCTTGAATGAAACCGGGTTATATTCCCGGCAAAGATACAACACACAAAATGGAGGTTTAAATTATGGAAGTGCATGAAGCCATTCTCAAACGCAGAAGCGTGAGAAAATTTACGGATGATCGGGTGAGCGACAACGAGCTTAAACAAATATTCGAAGCCGTTCGCTGGTCGCCTTCGTGGGCAAATACACAGGTGTGGGAATTTATCGTCGTGCGCGACAAAGCCATTATCGAAGCGGTAACCGGCACTTACACGGAAAAAAATCCGGCGACAAAATGCTCGCTGGCCGCATCCGCCCTGATTGTGGCTTGCGCCAAAACCAATATTTCGGGCTGTTATGACGGCAAGGAATCCACCTCCCTCGCCAACTGGTATATGTTTGATCTGGGGGTTGCCGTGCAGACGCTTTGCCTCAAAGCCCACGAAATGGGATTAGGAACGGTCATAGTCGGTCTGATGAATCATGATGCGTGCAAAAAAATTCTCGCGGTGCCGGAAGGCCGTGAGGTTGTGGCGGTGATTCCCGTGGGCAAACCTGTTTTACCTCTGCGAGAAGGACCCCCGCGAAAAACAGTATCGGAAATGGTTTATAAAGATAAATACGGGCAGACAATGTTTTAACCCCAAGGTCATCATTACCGGAAAGACAGATTATGAAACAATTTATCCTCACACCCGCCGCGGGTAAACGCCTTATAGCCAAGGCGATGTTAAAGCATCCGGCGATAGTTGCCGCTTATAAAAAAAGAACCATTGTCATTATTGCCGGAACGACCAATGGATATATAGCCGAAGAAATGCTGTCTAAAATCGACAAAAGAGCGGCTTTCTCGCGCGGCCGTTTTTTCCGCGGCATTGTATTGCCTCCGGGCGGCCCGAAAACAAAGGGCGGTAGGCTTGCGGATCAAAGCGGTTTCTCCGGTGATGTGGTCATCCAAAACGGCGTCTGGCAAAAGGGCCAAACCATTTTTGATGTTGTCGACAATCTAAAAGAGGGAGATGTGATTCTCAAAGGCGCAAACGCGCTTGATTTAGAAAATAAAAGGGCGGCCATCTTGATTGCCGATTCTAAATCAGGCACAATCGGAGCGGCATTAAGAGTGATTGTGGGCAGGCGTGTGCGGCTGATTATACCGGTCGGTCTGGAAAAGCGCATATCCGGCAATCTAGATGAAGCTGTAGCCTTGATGAACGAACCGGGAGGAAAGGGACCGCGTCTCATGCCCGCGCCGGGAGAAGTTTTCACGGAAATTGACGCAATTGAGCTGCTGACCGGAGCAAAAGCAAATTTAGTTTCGGCAGGCGGCGTCTGTGGCGCGGAAGGAAGCTTGTGGCTTGCCGTAATCGGCAAACTTTCACAGGAAAAAGCCGCGGAAAACCTGATTAAATCTATCGCGCGGGAACCTGCTTTTTGCCTGTAAAAATAATAAATGCAAGATAAGCAAATCAACAACATCGTTAAAATTCTGAAAAAAGAGCTGGCGGTGGGATCTTTGCCGATAGTTTCGCATCTGGCGGCAGATCAACGCGATCCTTTTGTTATTTTAATTTCCACCCTGCTCAGCCTCCGGACAAAGGACGAAGTAACAGAACTGGCTACCGAAAGGCTTTTGCTTCTGGCTTCCACGCCGGCGGAAATGCTTAAAATTCCGGAGCAAAAAATCGCTACAACAATCTATCCGGTAGGTTTTTACCGCGTCAAGGCGCGCACCATTCATCATGTCTGCCGCGAATTAATAGAGCGCTTTGATTCCCGCGTGCCGGATAATCTGGAAGATCTGCTGGGCATCAAAGGCGTGGGGCGCAAAACCGCCAATCTGGTTATCTCTCTGGCTTACAGTAAACCCGGCATCTGCGTGGATACGCACGTGCACAGAATTTCCAACCGGCTGGGTTATGTGAAAACAAAAACTCCGGACGAAACGGAATTCGCCCTGCGGGCGAAACTGCCGCGGCGCCATTGGATCATTTATAATACATTGATGGTGGCTTTCGGACGGCGCACCTGTAAACCTGTGTCTCCTGTCTGCAGTACCTGCCCGATCAAAACTTACTGCGGCCGTGTCGGAGTCACTTTGAGCCGTTAATTTCACAAATACCGACTTTTCAGGGAAAAATAAATCAGTTGACGAGAATTTGACGTTTTGGTATTGTCCAGCCGCAGTCAGAAGGTAAATTACTCGATAATATGAGTATATAAGGGTATTGCCCCTTAAAATAATTTAAAAAAAGAGAATAAATCACTATGGAAACATTTGTTACGTTTATACACATTTTGGCATGCTTTATCCTGATTTTGGTCGTGCTGTTGCAGGCGGGCAAAGGAGCCAATATGGGCGCCGCTTTCGGCGGTTCCAGTCAGACCGTGTTTGGCTCATCAGGAGCGGGAACTTTTCTGGGCAAATTGACTGCTACAGTGGCGATAGTTTTTATGATTACTTCTTTATCGCTTGCCTATATGGCTACCAAAGGAAGCTCTTCGATACTTGAACGCTCCAGCGCTCCCGTAACGCAGGAGGAACCGCTGCCGATGACGCTCCCTGATACAGCACTGCCGTCCGAGGCGCCTCAGGCTCCAGTCGTACCGGATAAAAAATAGTTTAGCTCATGCCGAAGTGGTGGAATTGGTAGACACGCCATCTTGAGGGGGTGGTGGGTTACACCCGTCCGGGTTCAAATCCCGGCTTCGGC
>JAFGKC010000056.1 GCA_016928765.1 Syntrophaceae bacterium | reverse complement strand
GATTCAAAAGGTAAAACGGTAAAAATATTGGCGGGTGATGCTTCAATACTGAAGGAGAATTAAAATGTTGCTGGTAATAGACGTGGGAAATACCAACACTGTTTTGGGTCTTTATGATGAAGATAAGCTGATTCATGATTGGCGGATTCGTACCGAGATTGATCACACAGTTGATGAATACGGCATGTTGATTTTCAATCTATATCAGTCCAGCAGAATAAAGACAGAAGAAATTAAAGAAATAAAAGCTATTATTATCTCCTGTGTGGTGCCGCCGATGCTCAATATTCTGGAGCCGCTGTGTATAAAATATTTTAATGTCAAACCGATGATTGTAGGTCCGGGCATAAAAACGGGAATGCCTATATATTATGATAACCCCAAAGAAGTTGGCGCCGATAGAATAGTCAATGCCGTAGCGGCTTATAATAAATATCATCGGGCGGTTATTGTCATTGATTTCGGGACGGCCACAACTTTTGATTATATTTCGCCAAAAGGAGAATACATGGGTGGCTGTATCGCTCCGGGAGTTTTGATTTCCAGCGAGGCATTGTTCAGCCGGGCGGCAAAATTGCCGCGCGTGGAATTCAGCAAGCCCAAGGCAGTAATCACCAAAGATACCGTAAGCGCCATGCAGGCGGGTATTATGTTTGGTTACGCGGGATTGATAGACGGTATCGTTGAACGCATGAAAAAAGAGGCAAAAACCAATCCGCTGGTAATTGCCACCGGAGGATTAGCGGATGTAGTCGCGCCCGAAACAAAAAGCATTGAAAAAGTCGAAGATATGCTGACTTTGGAAGGGTTACGGATAATACACAACTTAAATACCAAAATATAATTAACACTCCGCTGAAACAACTGTTTCGCGGAAAGGGAAATAAAAAATGCTTAACGTTGCCTTAACCGGCGGTATAGCTTGCGGTAAATCTACCGTGGCGAATATGTTTATTCAAAAGGGCGCCCATCTAATTGATTTTGATATTCTGGCTCATGAGGTGCAAAAGCCGGGCCGGGCGGCATGGGAAAAAATTGTCGGGTATTTTGGAGATGGTATATTATTCCCGGATAAAAAAGTAGACCGGCTCAAACTGGCCGCAATTGTTTTTTCCGACGCGCAAAAGCTTGCCGAGCTTAATAAGATTGTTCATCCCTATGTTTTTCTGGAATGGCACGATCATTTGGAAAAAATCGCTTATAAAGAAAAAAACGCTATAATTATCGCGGCAGTACCGCTATTATTTGAAGTAAACAGTCAGCATCTTTTCGATGTGAATATGCTCGTTTTTGCCTCTGAAGAGCAGCAATTAAAGCGTCTGATCGGACGAAATAAATTATGCGAGGCGGAAGCGCAAATGCGGATCAAGTCTCAAATGCCAATTGAACAGAAAGCGGCTCTGGCCGATATTGTTATAGATAATAAAAACTCAATTTCTGACACGCAAAAAAGAGTGGATGAGGTGTGGCAATTGCTCAAAGAAATGGAGCAAAATCCAGCAATAATAGCAAAATATAAAAAGAGTTAAGAGATATAAAATATTTTTGGAGGAAAAATGATTCACGAAAATGTCAAAACAGATTTCTGCGCGCAGGTTAAAAGTCCGGTTATCGACGCATCCACTTTCGTGCATCCGCTGGCGGCGGTTATCGGTAATGTGATTTTAGGTAAAAATATAATGGTATCACCTGCCGCCTCTGTGCGCGGCGATGAGGGACAGCCTATTTTTGTCGGTGATGATTCTAATATTCAGGATGGCGTAGTGATTCACGCGCTGGAGACACAATTAGAAGGAAAACCGGTTGATAAAAATATGTTTGAAATAAATGGAAATAAATACGCGGTGTATGTAGGCAACCGTGTCTCTTTAGCGCATCAGGTTCAGATTCACGGCCCGTCAGCGGTCATGGATAACACATTTGTGGGAATGAAGGTACTGGTGTTCAAATCTTTTGTGGGAAACAATTGTGTTATAGAACCGGCCGCTGTGGTGATGGGCGTGAAAATCCCGGCCGGACGTTACGTAGAAGCGGGAGCGGTAATAAAAAAACAAGCTGATGCGGACAATCTACCTGTCATCACCGATGACTACCCGATGAAAGAAATGAATAAAGGAGTTATCCACGTCAATGTATCGCTGGCGCGAGAATATTTGAAAACCAGAATAAAATAACAGCGTCCGATTAATTTATTTTAATTTGATTTTATTGCGCTGGATTTGATGAAAAATGTGAATGTCAGATCAACAATTAATATTGTTACAAAGAAAAAGCGCGCAAAACCGCTGCCTTTCCTGCGGAACATCTGAAAATATCAATAACAGAAAATATTGTTCAGTCAGATGCCGTCAGAATTTGCGGCAGAGGCTGAACGCGAGAAACGGGCTGCTTCAGGCGCTCAATACTCGCTGGGCGGCTTTTTATTTTTCTGAAAAAATGATTTATCTCGACATATGTTCGGGCGGTTATAAGGATATTTATCATTTTTCATACAAACGCGTCGTGGGGCAAAAGCCTTCAGATGATTTTGGTAAATTGACAAATGAACTCGCGCGGGAGTGGTGGGCGGAAGAAAAGCGCTCGAAAAGAAAATATCTGGCTTCAAGCCATGTTTTGAGTATGGCGGTTAAATCTACAGTGGAAACTTCGGCGCGTCCGAAAGTATTAAAAGCGTATAGCGTTCAGGAAGCCTCTTTGTTTTGTCTGGGTATGAAAAAAAAGGATTTGGAATCAGCCGACTTAAAAAAAATTATTAAGAACAATTATCGCCGGCAGGCAAAAATTCATCATCCTGATCTTGGCGGAGTTGCGGTAACGTTTCGAAAAATTAATAAAGCTTATCGGGAACTTCTTCAATGGGCGGACAATCCTCGTTTCAGCAAAAGGAAGGGATTTACGGATAAGTGGTTTTACGACGGCGAAAACGATAAATGGGTGCAGCCGATTCCCGTAAAAAAATGATAAGCACAGATAATAGTCAGAGGGGAAGTATCAGCTTTCATGATTAAGTCTGATCTTTTCCAGTTCCTTCGGTGTGTTTATATTTAAAAATAATTGCCCGTTTTTATTGTAAGAATTAATTATTTCTTCAGTCGCGGTTAAAACACGCATTCCTTTATAGAAACCGGTGATTTTAAGTTTATCCGCTTCTAGATTTCTTTTAATTGGAGCAAGACAATTTTTTGAATAAACCGCGTATAAAGGTTGAAACCCGTCTGATAATTGAGGAACTACAATATCGTGTTTTTCCGCCTGTTGGGCAAGATATGAAATAAAGCCCTTATTCAAATAAGGCATATCGCAGGCGGTAACAAAAGAATAATCATTAGACGCGAAAAAAAGTCCGGAATAAATTCCTCCCAGCGCGCCCTTGTTTTTATAAATGTCTGTTACAATAACACATGATGAAAATTCGGTATAAGATAAAGGATCATTCGTAACAATTATTATTTCCGAAAATAATTCATTAAAAACGCTGAGAACTTTATCAATCAGACGGATTCCATTGATTTCTAAAAAAGCTTTATTCACGCCCATACGGGAATTTTTACCGCCAGCTAAAACAATTCCTGTCACATTGATTTTCATATTAGCGTATCCGTGTATTTAACCATAAAAGTCTAATAGCAAGTAAATCGTGCTGATTATTGCCGGATAATTTTTCTGTCTATTGACAGAGATTCGATTTCCCGTTGATCTATCATTGAATGGGATTGGGCATCGTTTTTAAAACGTAGAACATTAAGCATAAATATTTCCAGCTTGCTCAAAACATTTGGAGGCAGCAGATTGCCATCAATTTCAATAGATATCGCGGGATATTTATTCTCTCTCGCCCAAGGGGTAAATAAACCCTCGATAACGCGTCCAATCAAACAGGCAAACGGAGAAATATTCACAATCCCGGAAAAACCATCCATCATCGCCGTGGCGGCAACACCGCTGGAAATACTGATTTCGGAATAAAGCTCATCGCTGACAAAATGTTTTTTCGTGTTATTCATTATTCTTTTCATGTTATGCGGCGAATGAGGTATCAAACCGGTACGCTTCAGAATAGAGCTGACATCTTTTTCCACATTATGTTTGTAGAGATGTTCTATGTTCCAGTTAATTAACTCCCTAAATTCAGGAGAAATAACGCGTTTATACCAGGGATTTAGTCCCAGCTTTTTTTTAAGTTCAAGATGACGAACGAAATCACAGTAATATATCCATTCGGCAACATTTGATATTTTACTGATAATGCCTCGGCGGCTGAAGTGCTGAACTAATTCATCCACGGCGAAATCATCGCGTCGCACGTAAATTTCTCCCACAATAAGAACTTTGGGGCATTCGTCTATTGATTTCTTAAGTGGAATTTGAGAAATAGCCGCGGATATTTCTTTTAAAGTGGGAAGTATTTTAGTAATATCTTTTTCGGCGACAGAAATCATTTTGTGCCACAGTTCGTCATATATTTTCATGGCATTAACTGGGTCGGTGGCGCATGTTCTTAGAGATGTTTCCACATCTTTCATGTAATCGCCGATAATCACCGCCCACCAGGCGTATTTGGAAAACTCAGGACCAAGTTCATTGTAAGAATTATCAGAATCCAGCGTGAAGACAAGGACGTTCTCCATGCGCAGGTCTTTGAACAGATTTTCATAAAAAACAAAATACTGTCCTGTACGGCATGGTCCTGTTGTGGTGGGGACGAATAAAATATATATTTCATCCTTGCGGTATTTTTCAGAAGAAAGATATTTTAGTGTGCTGCCCAAAACTAGATGTGAGGGCAGGCACTCTTTCCCGGAGGCATGATTGCGCGCCATCTGCAGCGTGTAAATATCAGGTACCGGCATTGTTTCCGCGTTGATACCAAGGCCGCGAATTGAAGCGCCAATCAATTCCGCAGACAATCTCCCCATGTTGGATAAAAGCAGCTTTACCCGCGGATTGCCTTTGATAGGGATTTTTTCGCCAGTAAAAGTGTTTTTTATATAAATTTCTTCGCTTGGATTGTTAATGAAGCGTAAGCCATTATCGTAACGTTCCTCGCTGATTTCGTCTATTTTGGAGCGGTATCCTTCAATAATATCCAGGAAGGCTTCTATGCGCGTGTCCACTCCCGCGTCCGCCGTGTGAGAATCAAGCTCCAGAATAAGAAAAGGTTTGGTTACCATTATCCACTTAAGATAATGCAGCATAAAAGAATCGGGAGCGCAGGAAAAATTGGAAACATAGGTAACAAAAATATTATCTTCCTTTTTCAAGAGAACACTCGCCTTCATATCTTGCTGACCGTAATACCAGTACATGTTAGGATAAATTGTTTCATCCATGAAAGGTAAAATATCAAAGGGGATGATCGTGTAGCCGCGTGTCGTAAATTTTCGGGGGATACCCATATTGGCATCGGCGGTAAAAGCGTTATACGGACGTCCCAAAAGGGCGATGACCGGACGCTGCGAGCGCCTCGCCTGCGCGAGCGCCTCTTTTCCCAGTTCAGTAAATTTATTGAAGCACTCCATCTGTTTTTCGTAAGCCAGATAAAAAGCGTTTTTAGCATCTTTCTCGTTTATGCCCAGAGTCAAGGCGGTTTCAACAAAAGATTCAGCGGCTTTTTCCTTGCCGTGCATAAAACTGATAACAGGCGCCAAATATTTCTTTTCAGGAATTTCCGGAAAAGCTTTTTTTATATAATAGGGTAGGGCTTGAGTTATGGGACAAAAACTGGCGGGAGTAGTCTGCTCATAACTTTCCATATCTCGAAAATGCGGCAGAAAGATGTAGTCCAGGTTCTGATCAAAAATATCCTGAACGGCACCGTGCGCTATTTCCGCGGGAAAGCAATAGTTGCTTTCCACACGCGCCACGCCTTCAGGTGATATGTTTTTAGAAACAATTGTTTCAATCCCCAGGGTATGAAAAAACCATGAGTAGAGCGGCCATAATGTGTAGATTGAGAAACACCGGGGAATGCCGACGATAAAATCTTTTTTTCTGATAAAACTATCCGGATCAGGCGCACATTGCCTGAAAAGTATATCGTTGCGTTTTTCGATATAATCAAAAACATCACTTTCGTTGATGGTTTTTTTCTTTCTGATATTAGCATATTTATTGCAGCGGCCGCCAAACATGTATTTATGGCCGTTGACGTTAAGCACTCTGATGGGGCAGAAATTATCGCACGCTTTACACTGAAATTCTTTTTCATAAACGATATTAGTGGCAAGAATGCTATCGATATTATAAGAGCTTTTTTCGAGAAAACCTTCCTGCAATTTTTGTCTGGCCAAGATTCCCACGCCGAAGCAACCCATAAGCTCGGGGTCCGGCGGAACGAGAATATCCTTATCCAGAAGCATGGCAAAGGCCAGAGGCACTGCTTTGTTTTTAGCCACGCCTCCCTGCAAAACGATATGCTTGCCGATTGTCCGGTTACCGACGACACGATTGAGGTAGTTGGACACGATGGAAGTGACGATGCCGGCGGTAATATCTTCGCGCGAAGCTCCTTGCTGAATGGCGTTGCGGATATCCGAATTGATGAAGGCGGAACAATGTTCACCGAATTTTAATGGTGCGTCAGCGGAAACAGCGATATCGCCGATTTCTTCGGCGTGGGAGATATTTAAATCGCCCTGCGCCGATTCTTCCAGAAAGGAGCCGGTTCCCGCGGAACAGGCCTCGTTCATGGCGTAATCTATAGGTACTTTATTTTTCAGAAAAACATATTTGGCGTCCTGTCCGCCGATTTCGAAGATAGTATCGATTTCTTCACGGTAAAAAGTGGTACCGACGGCGTGAGCGATG
>JAFGKC010000055.1 GCA_016928765.1 Syntrophaceae bacterium | reverse complement strand
TATTAAGCGAGGAACTTAATTACAAATTGGACGTATTGTCAAGGATAATTTAGCGTTTTTAGCCAATTGTCCTCTTGACAAAATATCACTCTAACCCCTATAAAGCATACGCAAATAAGGAAAATCACAAGATGAAAAAAATCAGAACACGCTTTGCCCCTTCCCCTACCGGATATTTGCACATTGGCGGCGCGCGAACAGCGCTTTTTAACTGGCTTTTCACGCGCCATGAAGCCGGCGAATTTATTTTGCGCATTGAAGACACAGATCAGGAGCGCTCCACGGAGGAATCCACAAAGGCTATTCTCGATGCCATGGAATGGCTGGGTTTAAACTGGGACGAAGGCCCTTATTTTCAGGCCGAGCGGGTTGATTTGCACCGGGATTTGGTGCAGAAGCTCATCAAAGAAGGCAAAGCCTATTATTGCACCTGCACGCCGGAAGTGCTGGAAGAAAAAAGAAAAAAGGCTATGGCCGCAGGCAAAAAACCAAAATACGACGGAACCTGCCGCGAAAAAAATCTTGGGAAAACCGCCGGCTCTGTGGTGCGCTTTCGCGGCGCGCAAACCGGCGCGACGGTGGTAGAAGATTTAGTCAAAGGCAACATCAGTTTCAACAACGAAGAACTTGATGATTTGATTATTGAACGCGCCGACGGCTACCCGACGTATAATTTTGCCGTGGTGGTTGATGACGCGCTGATGAACATCACGCACGTTATCCGCGGCGATGATCACGTCAACAACACGCCGCGCCAGATTCTGCTTTATGAGGCGCTCGGGTTCGACGTGCCGAAATTCGCGCATGTGCCGATGATTCTGGGCGCGGACAAAGCGCGCCTCAGCAAACGCCACGGCGCGACCTCCGTTATGGCCTACAAGGAAATGGGCTATCTGCCGGAGGCGCTGGTTAATTATCTGGTACGCCTCGGCTGGGCGCACGGCGATCAGGAAATCTTTTCTTTGAGCGAACTGGTGGAAGTTTTTTCTTTGGGAGCGGTGGGCAAATCACCCGCAGTTTTCAATCCGGAAAAACTTTTGTGGCTAAACGCCCATTACATCAGGGAAACAAAACCGGAAAAACTCTGCGAAGAAATGAAGAATTTCTGGCCGGCAATTGTCGCAGGAGCCGATGCTGATTTAACTAAGAAAGTAATCGCAGATTTGCAGACCCGCTCCCGGACGCTGGTGGAGATGGCCGCGTCCGCCGATTTCTATTTTGCCGAAAATCTTCAATACGAGCCGGAAGCGGCGCAGAAATTTCTGCAGCCGGAGGCAGCGGCGCATTTAAAGGAAATCGCCGCAAGAATCCCCGCCTGGGGAAATTTTACCAAAGAAGGTATTGAGGAATTTCTTAAATCCTATGCCCACGAAAAGGAGATAAAATTAAAAGTCATTGCCCAGCCTCTGCGCGTGGCGCTTACCGGTAAAACGGTGAGCCCCGGTATTGATGAAGTGATGGTGACGCTGGGTAAAGATATTGTTATTAAAAGAATCCACGCCGCCGCTGACTGGATTGCCGCAAACAATTGATTCGCGCGCAAGCCCGGCAGAGCAGTTTTGCTTGACTTTTCACCGGGGATTAAATAGTCATACCGGATATTTTTTCCACCATGGTCCCATCGTCTAGTGGTTAGGACGCTGGCCTCTCACGCCGGAAACCGGGGTTCAAACCCCCGTGGGACTACCAAAAAAACAATTTCAGCGCAAGCATTCGAGAATAATAGTCTAAATCTAGCGATTTCACTTTTATATTAAGCCGACTTTTGATTTATGTTTTGACCAAATCGGCCAGTCATGTTAAGAAGCGCTCCACACAAAGTTTTAGGAATGGGAATAATCATGCTTCATTTTTTACCGGACAAAATCAAAGGAATAATTTCCTCGTTACTTTTAGGTCTCAATGTTATTTTCTGGGTAACGATTTTATTTATTTTTTCCCTGTTAAAATTTTTACTGCCTATACCGCCCTGGCGTCGCTTGTGCGACCGGATTTTGCCGTGGATTGCCGAAAACTGGATATCCGGCAACAGCGGCTGGATGAAACTCACGCAAAAAACAAAATGGGATGTTCAGGGTCTGGAAGGTCTAAATTACAATAAATGGTATCTTGTTGTCGCCAACCATCAGTCCTGGGCGGATATTTTTGTGTTGCAGCATTTGTTGAACAGGCGCATTCGTCTGCTGAAATTTTTTCTTAAACGCCAGCTTATCTGGGTGCCGCTCATGGGGCTTGCCTGGTGGGCGCTGGATTTCCCTTTTCTGCGCCGTTACAGCAAAGAGTTTTTAAAAAGGTATCCGCATAAAAAAGGGAAAGACCTGGAAACAACGAAAAAAGCCTGCGAAAAATTTTCGCGCATCCCCACCAGCGTGATGAATTTTCTGGAAGGCACGCGTTTTTCCGTAGGCAAACATCTCGAGCAAAAATCTCCTTATAAATATCTTCTGCGCCCGAAATCCGGCGGCATTGCGCTGGCATTAGATGTGCTGGGCGAAAAATTTCATTCTCTTTTGGATATAACCATAGTTTATCCTGATGGCGCCCCTACTTTTTGGAAATTTCTCTGCGGAAGAGTTAAAAAAGTAGTTGTGCGTTTTCAGACGATAGAAATTCCCAAACACTTTCTTGAGGGAGATTATACAGGCGACCACGCTTTCCGGGAAAGATTCAACAACTGGGTGCAGCAGCTCTGGCAGGAAAAAGACCGTCAGATACAATTGCTTCTTCAGGAAGCCGCGGCATAATCAAAGACATCTAGCAGACAATTTATCAGTGCTACGAGCGCGCTTCGGCCCGCAGTAGTTTCTTGTCAATTTTTCCCACGCTGGTCAGTGGCAATTCCTGCCGAAATTCGATAATTTTGGGAACTTCATAAGGCGCGAGTTTCCGCGAGGCCATTTTTAAAATATCTTTTTTAATAATTTCTTCATCTTTCCCCTCGTCGTATCCAGGCGCGAGCATAATGTATGCTTTGACAATTTCCGAACCGAGGCGTTTCGGGTCAGGGATGCCGACAAGGGCGGAGCTTTCTATAGCCGGATGCTGCGATAAAATGTCCTCCACTTTTCTGGAAAATACTTTAAAACCGCTGACAATAAGCATATCCTTGCTGCGGTCAACCAGGCGCAGATAACCTTCTTCATCCTGAATAGCGATATCGCCGGTGTGCAGATATCCGTTTTCATCGATAACGTTTTTTGTTTCTTCCGGTTTTTTATAATAGCCGACCATTACCTGCGGCCCTTTGACGCAGATTTCTCCCGGCTCGCCCGGCGGCACTTTCTCTCCGGTAACAGGGTCAACCAGAATAATATCCGTGTTGATAATTGGCAGGCCTACGCTGCCTCTTTTTCTTTTTCCTTTAACCGGGTTCATGGTGGTAATGGGCGATGTTTCCGTCATGCCGTAAACTTCCAGCAGTTTTCCTTTGCCCACGATACTTTCCAGCTCCAACTGAGATTCTTCCGGAAAAGGCGCGGCGCCGGAGACGCAATCCTGAAGTCGGGAATGATTAAGTTTTTTAAATAGCGGATTGGCAATCAGCATCTGATAAAGCGAGGGGACATTTATCAGATGCGTCGGCTTGTATTTTTTTATTTCCTTGCAGATATGTTTTGTGTCTCGGGGATTTGGTATAAGTATTTGCGGCCAGCCTAAATATACCGCGTTTGCCGCGAAAAATGTTCCGGCCAGATGAAAAAAAGGAAATCCGGACAAAGCCACACCCACTCCCTTTTTCCACTCTCCCCATTTTTGCGCCATGAAAAGATTGGCCACGGAATTGCGATGTGAAATCATCGCTCCTTTTGGCAGGCCGGTAGTTCCCCCCGTGTATTGCAGATAGGCAAGATCATCCGGCGTAACTTTTACTCGCGGCGGATCAGACGGATATTTTTTCGGGGAGATGATTTCTTTAAAATGAAGAACGTATTTACCGGTGAGATCCGTTACCTTGCCCTGCGGGATTTTTTTCAAAAGCTTTCCCAAGCCGCGTTTGACGCGCGGCATAAAATCGCCGACATTCGCGGCTATAACCAGTTTTAGTTCATCGAGCTTTTCCGCGATATGCACCAGCCTTCCGGCGAAAATGGCATCCAGTGTTACAAGGCAGCGCGCGGCGGAATCTTTTAGCTGATGTTCCATTTCTTCAGTGGAAAGCAGCGGTGATACACCGGAAGCCACACAACCGGCTTTGAGAGTTCCCAGCCAGGCAATCAGATATTCGGGAATATTCGGCAGATTAATTCCGACCACGTCTCCTTTTTTCAGGCCGTGAGCAATAAGCATATTGGCAAAACGATTGGCGTATTGATCAAGCTCTTTCAATTTAACCTTCGCGCCCATAAAGGCAAAAGCGAGATTATCAGGAAATCTTTCAAAAGTTTCCCTGATGGCGTCAACATAGCTGATTTCCCATTCTTTAGGATCAAGGTCGGTAAGGCCAGTATCATAAGATAACCGCCAAAACTGATTGTTGCTCATTTTTTTCTCCTTTAGCTAGAAGGAAAGGATTAAAAGGCTAAGCTTTCCAGTATTTTATTATGATCTGAATAAGTGTGAAATTGGTATAGCCAATAAATCTTATAAACTCAACAAATATTGCAAAGATATTATGATATGATAAACTTCGTTTCCGCGGCGGAAGATTGATTTTTAAAAAAAGAACGGTGGGGAAGAAATTGTTCGAAAATAATGCGGCCTTTTTTTATTTTGTGGTTCTCTTTGCCATATATGCCTTTGCTGGATGGCTTATAGAGGTTGTTTACCGTTCGGTGACACAGCGCAAATTTATCAACGCCGGTTTTTTGCACGGGCCTTTTATTCCCATTTACGCGGTAGGCGCGTTTTTTATTTTACTGGTGGAATATTCTTTTCGCGGTTGGCATCCAGCGGCAAGAATTTTAATATACGGTTTTCTGCTTACTTTGCTCGAATATGTCGTAGGCTATTATGCCGAGAAAATATTCAAGTTAAAATTATGGGATTATTCCGATTCCCGGATAAATTTACACGGCAGGGTTTCTTTTGTTTTTTCCTTGGCCTGGGTGGCGCTGGCGGTTATTTTTATTCTCGCTATTCATCCCGCTGTTTCACAAAAAGTATTTGAATTGAATTCTTTGCACGTAAAAATATTTGCAATCTCCTTCATTACCTACTTTTTAACAGACTTTTTATTTTCCGTAATTTCCATTACCCGGTTTAAAGAGAGGATCGCTTATCTTTACGCGGAATACTTCAACCTCGACAATATTGAGATAGAAAAAATATCTGATTCTCTGCGCAGGCTCAGCGGCGCTTTTCCGTATCTTAATAAATACATTAACGACAAAATCAACAGCAAGATTAAAGTCGGAATGGGCGCATATTTAAAAACAGTTCAGGGCAAAATTATAATGGAAATCAACGGCCGCAGACCGTACGAAAATGAATATTATCAGATTACGAAAGATATTTTCGAACATGAAGAATTTAACCGCCTTAAAGATTATTTTCATCACAACTCTTCTATTTATGAACACGTCAAGGAAGTGGCTTACTTGTCTTACCGTATATGCAAGTATCTAAAGCTTGATTACCGCTCTGCCGCGCGCGGCGCGTTGCTGCATGATTATTTTTTCTACGACTGGCGCAACCACGACGAACCGCATCTGCACCGGAAGAAATTTCATGGGCTGGAGCATCCCAAAATCGCGCTGCATAACGCGAAAAAAACCTTTTCATTAAACAAAATAGAGGAAGATATTATCAGAAAACACATGTGGCCGCTGACGGCTATGCCGCCTAGATATAAGGAATCATTTATCGTTTCTTTTGCCGATAAATATCTTTCTTCCAAAGAATTTGTAGATGAATTTAAGAAAAGAATAAACCAGCGGTTGTCACGGAAAAAATCAAGAAAACCGTCCCGATAATGAATAATGGTAATTATTAAATCCCAAGCCAGCGGACAAAATGATAAGCCGCAATGCCGCCGATGTAAGATACAACCAAAGTAAGTATGATCGAGGAGAAAAACCATCTATTGCTGTTCATTTCTTGCCGCAAAACGGCAACTGTCGCAGCGCAGGGAATGAAGAGCATCATAACCACCAGAAAAGCTGCGGCGGAAGCATGGCTCATCACATTTGGCAGAATAGCTACAAGTCCGTCTTCACCCACGGAATAAAGAACACCCAGCGTGGCAACAATGTTTTCTTTGGCCACAAAGCCGGTAATGAGCGCGGTAATCATTTTCCAGTCGAGTCCCAGCGGCGCTCCCAGCGGCGCGATTGACTGGCCGGCGCGCGCGAGCCAACTTCCCTCCACGGTTCCTGTCGGCAGATAAGATAAAAACCAGATAATAATCGAGACAGCCAGGATAATTGTTCCCGCTTTACGGATAAAGGCAATAATTCTGGCCCAGATTACCATGAGAATGGTGCGGCCATCCGGACGATGGTAAATTGGCAGTTCCATGATAAACGGCGCGTCTTGCTTCCAAAGTACTTTGTTGACAAATATTCCGGCAACACCCAGAACGGCGATGTTTAATGCCAATATGCTCCAGGCTACATAGGCCGCTTTGGAGCCGAAAATAGCCGCGGAAATAAGCGTTAAAACAGCCAGCCTTGCCGTGCAGGGAACAAACGGAATCAGGAGCAGGGTAATCATTCTCGCTTTGCGAGTTTCAATTATTCTTGCGCCCAGCACTGCCGGCACATTGCAGCCGAAACCGAGGCACATCGGCAGAAAACTTTTTCCATGCAGGCCGACCAAATGCATAATTCTATCCATGACAAACGCCGCCCGCGCCATGTAACCAACGTCTTCCAGCAAAGCCATGATGGCGAAAAAAATCAGCAAAATGGGCAAAAAGGTAATGACCGAGCCCACGCCGCCGATAACACCGTCGATGAATAAACCTTTCGTCCATACAGGCCAGCCGGCCATTGATGGCGCCAGCCACCGGCTGATTGCCCCGATGCCATCAGCCATCCAGTTTTGCAACGGAACGCCGACGCTGTAAGTCAGAAAAAAAACTACGGCCATTACGGCCAGCAATATGGGAATACCGAAAATGGGACGGGTCAGAACATGGTCAATTCGATCAGTCAGGATAACTTCTCCCATTTTAAAGCGAGAAACAGCCGCGCGGGTAATTTTTTCAATCCAAGCGTAGCGGCCGTTTACTACTGCGTGCAGCGCGTCTTCGTGCTTGCTTAAAAGATTTTGTATATTATCCCACGCTCTTTTATCAATTTCTCTTTCGGTCATTGACGATACTTCCGGGTCGCCTTCCATCAGCTTTATTGCCACCCATTCCGGCTCGTACGGAGCCTTGATATAAGGGCTAATGCTGGAGAGTATTTCTTCGTAAATCTGTTGGTGATCGGGAGAAACCGCGGGTAAGCTGGGATTGATTTTTGTTTTGCCGAAGGCGAAATAAGAAATTTGCTCCACCAGTTCCTTGATGCCGCTGTTGCGCCGGGCAACCATGCTTACTACAGGCAGGCCTAAAGCCTCGCGCAGCGCCTGGGCGTTTATTTGTATTCCCTGATCGGAGGCGACATCCATCATGTTGACGGCAATAATCACATGCTGTTTTAAAAGTAACGCCTCGGAAAGCAGATAAAGACTACGTTCGAGCGCGGCCGCGTTTAAAACCAAAACAACAATGTCCGGTTTTTCTTTGATGATAAAATCACGGGTGATTTTTTCTTCTTCGGAAAACGATGTCAGGCTGTAGGTGCCCGGCAGATCTACGATGCGCAGTAAAATATTGTCGGCGCGGTGCACGCCTTCTTTTTTCTCCACAGTTTTGCCCGGCCAGTTTCCCACATGTTGGGAAAGTCCGGTGAGAATGTTGAAAACTGTTGACTTGCCTACGTTCGGCTGGCCGACCAGTGCCACAGATATTTCTTTTTCCACCGGCATGGAGCAGATATCTTCAGACGGGTCTACTCTTAAAACTGTAATTTTAGAAGCTTCGCCGCGACCCAGGGCTATTCTTGTATCGGCCACTAGAACAACAATGAGCCCGCCACTGATCTGAGCGATGCGGAATCTTGCCCCCGCTGCTAAACCCATCCCCGCCAAGCGGCTGGTCAGGGCGGAGCCGCCCGTAATGGAGTGAATTATGCCCTGATCGCCTTCGCGCAAATCGGTTATAGATACTGGTTTACCCATTAATTTATTTCCTGCTTTGATCTACTTTTTGCGGCTGACGTGATATTTTTTCAAAATAATATCAGGACCATAAGACATTTTTGTCCGCCGCAAATTTTTATTGCCCATGTCTTCTTCCATGTTAAGATATTTATAATCCGCCGCCAGTTTTTTTGCCGTATCATTAAACATGAATTCATAAATGCCGTGATAATTTTTGGAGGCTTTGGCGAAATGCAGCACAAAAGTATCCGTATTCAACGGCTCTCCGATGATAAATCCAGCCGGTTGATTTTCTATGTAATATATTGTGCCCCACAGCGCAAGCCCTGAAAATTTTTTAAGCGCCTCTTCACACTGGGCAAAATCCGTCTTTTCCACACTTATTCTCGATTCATTTTGCCAATGGCTTAATATTTCTAAACCATCTACAGAATTATTTTCGTCAAGGGAAACCCCTTTAGGCTCATACAAAGAAAGAAACTGATTGAGATGGTTGCGGTGGCGGATGAATGTTTTTCCGGAAAACGCCGCCATTTTTTCCGTCAGGTAGATATAATCTGACTCGCCATCGTCGCTTGCGACGATAAATTTGTTTTCCGGGAAAAAGTTAAGCCACTCTTCGGGAATCGGATAAAAGAAGCCGTGTTCATCAAGAAGTTCATGAAATATCTCCATGTCGCAGGAACGCAGATCATTGAGCGGCATGACGTATGGCTGGCACTGTTTATTCTTACCGCAGATGAACAGGCCGCAGTCGGCCTGCAAAAACTGATAGTGGCTGATTTGACGGAAAAGATAAATATTGGCAAAAGTGTAGTCGGAGATAGACAGATTCAAATCTTTGAATCTTTTCATTAGGCACTCGCGGTGCTGAAAACCAACTATCTCTAATTTTTCCATAAAATGTTTTTCCCGGAGGCTTCTTAAAATGCAAATACCTCTCCATATTTTTTCAGGTTTCGTTGGTTTGTTTTGTATTGCGGCATTGCCTCTGCCACTAATTTCCAGAATCGCCGGGAATGACTTTTTTCTCTTATATGCATGAGTTCATGCACAATTACATAATCTATTACATCCGGAGGCATCATTATCAGGCGGAAACTGAAGGCCAGTTTATTATCCGGGGAACATGATCCCCAGCGCTGCCGCGCGGAAGATACGCGCACGCCGCGCGCCCGGAGATCTAATTCGCGGCAGTAAAAATCAACACGTTCGCCGATATGTTCTAGAGCTTTTTGCTTGTACCATAAAACGAAATAATGTGTTCTTGTTTCTTTGCCATCCGGCGAGTTAAGATAAAAACGATTGTTCCATAAGACAAGCCCCTTTTTTTCCTTAGGCTCAAAAAAAGCCTCAAGTTCAATGCTTTCTCCCAGATAATAAAAGTATTCGCCCGAAACAAATTTTCTTTCTTGGACCAATAGCGCCTTATCGGCGTGTTTTTGAATAGTTTTCTCAATCCAGGATTGTTTTTCCTGAATAAACCTGTTTATTTCGCGTGCCGAGGTAAAATAAGGCGCGCAGACAACAATTTCGTTATTATGGCTGATATTGAGAGAAATCGTTTTTCTTCTTTTTCTGCTGCGTTTGAGCGTGTAGTCAATATTCATTAATAATTTATTTCTTTCGGCGTTCATACCGGTGCAGAGACTGTGTCCTGATCCTCATTTGTCATTGCGAACGCACGATAGTGCGTGTGGCAATCTTTATATTATCAAAGATACATGAGATTGCTTCGCTCATGGCTTCGCTCGCAAAGACATTGCTACACAGTTTGGAAACTGGTATCCATGCATATAAAAAGTTATATTTATTTATCACAAATTATAGGCTAAAGCGAGCCGGAAAGCGCTTAAAGACACCTTTTCATTAGCTAAATTTTATGTTACTCAAAAAAAG
This sequence comes from Syntrophaceae bacterium, assembly GCA_016928765.1. Classification (GTDB taxonomy): domain Bacteria; phylum Desulfobacterota; class Syntrophia; order Syntrophales; family Smithellaceae; genus UBA4810. The sequence goes on along the minus strand of JAFGKC010000055.1, from coordinate 11,686 downwards.
GTGGATATTATGGAAGAAAATAATAAGCGCCCCTGGGGGTATTTCGAAGTACTTTCCGAGGCCCCGGATCATAAAGTGAAAAGAATTGTTGTGAATCCCGGCGGTGTTTTAAGCCTGCAGCGCCACAAAAAGCGCGCGGAACACTGGTTTATTGTTGCTGGTGCGGGCATGATGACGCTAGAGAAAAAGAAATATCCGGTTCAGCCCGGCAGTTCTATCGACATACCGCAGGGCGCGGCGCACCGCATGGAAAACACATCTTCTCAGGACTTGATTATTATAGAAATTCAAACCGGCACGTATTTCGGCGAGGATGATATTGAACGCTTAGAAGATAAATACGGTCGGGTTTAAAAGGCTGAAGCAAGTATTATTTTCCTTGAATTTCTTCGGCAAAATTTTGCAAGATGATAAGGATTTGTCAACAAACCCATAAAATACGTATTAAGTATTTGCTGATAATAAAGACAGTTTACATAATCAATAATAAATTGTTGTTTGATTTTCAATAGTTATTTTTATAGAAATAGGCGACCAGGCGTTGAAGTGGCATAAAATACCGGATTTTGTGCATTATATATATTAATTGTTAGAAAAATAATTTGAGGCTGAATGATGGAGTTTATTGTAGCTCTCATAATAGGATTAGTAATTGTTTTCTACTTCATAGAAAAATATGCATGTGAAGGGAAAATGCCATTATACTATGCTTGGTTGGCCTACAGTTTCCGCCCCATCTTAATATTTTGTGGCATTGGTTTCTTTTTTATATTCATAGGCACTGACTGGCAATCACCATTTTGGGAAAGAATAATCGGACTAGTTCACGTTCTTATTGGCTTAGCCTTTGGGTTCCGTTATTTGTCAAAAAGGAAAGAAATAGAAGATAAATTTAAGAGCGGTGAAATAGAACCAGGCGGTGAGGGGTAGTAAACTTGAATAAAATATTCTAACAAAATCAATACAGCCGATCGCTACGCTCCGGCTGATTTTTCCGTAGAGCTTCAAATTAATAAAATAAGAAAGGAAGCTACCATGCCATCAAAAAAATATTATCCAGGGAATGACCACGACGAGGGAAAAGAAAGAGGAAAGAGGGTCAAATCTTTAATCTTGACATTTCGCTTTGTTAAAAAATGACAAGCATCGTTACTGCGCTAGTTGACGAAGATAGGGGATGGCTGTACTAGCTAACTAATTTGCAGAATGCGTTGCTTTGCCGCTATCAAAAATTATTCTGATTTTGTTTTTTTGCAGTATCTTTTTCCACAAATAATTTTTTGAACATGAAGGCGTAGGCTTCAACTGCCGTACAGCGCATCAACGCCGAATAGATTGGAAGAATCTCTTTGAAGTTAGTAAATTAACCGCATCCAACTATTTCAAGGCAGTGTTTATTTTCTTGATTAAATCCTCGATTTTTACAGGTTTGGCAATAAAGGTTCTGCCGCCTACAACGCCGTCATTATCTTTGATATCATCCTCGTTGATGATAGCTGTCACAAAGATTATCGGGATATGTTTTGTGGCAGGGTCTGCCAGCAGCGCTTCTGCTATATCCGTGCCATCCATTTTTGGCATCATAATATCGAGAAGAATAATGTCGGGCTTCTGAGTTTTCGCCAGACGAATCCCGTCATCACCGTTGGTTGCCGTTAGCACATGGAAGTTTGTCTTCATCTGAAGATTTTTTTTCAGAGCGCGGCAGAAATATTCTTCATCGTCAACAATCAGTACTTTTTTCAAGATAAACTCCTTTTCGTTTCAGCTAATACTTTTATTTATATCGGGTTGCGCGGGGAGCGTGACATAAAAAGATGCGCCTCCCCATTCATTGTTTTCCGCGTAAATTCTGCCACCATGATCTTTCATAATTCCGTAGGATATAGAAAGACCCAGCCCTGTTCCTTTCCCCTGTTCCTTTGTGGTAAAAAAAGGATTGAAAACTTGAAGCAAGTGTTCGTCTTGAATGCCGCTTCCCGTGTCCGCCACCATTATCCGGACTTGCTTGTTGTTCTCCCAGCCCGTTGTAATCCGCAATACTTTTGTTTGTTGTCCTTCCATGGCGCCGCGGGCGTTTGAAATCAGATTCATCAGTACCTGTTCTATTCTTTTTCTATCCATTTGAATTTCCGGTAAATCTTTCTGGTATTGCACATCGGTTTCAATTTTATCTATCATCAACTGGGTTTTGCAAAGGGTTATAATTTGGGCGACGACTTCGTTGATATTTTCTTTGTTCATCTTTTTTTCATGGACGCGCGCGAGCTGCTTTAAGCCATCGGCAATCGCAACGATGCGGTCTATCTGTGAGAGGCAAATGTCCAATTCCTCCCGGATTTCCTCCGGAATGCTTTTCATTGCCTGTATCAGCTGTAATTCGAGTGAAATAATATTCACCGGATTTAAAATTTCGTGGGCGACGCCGGCGGATAACTGGCCGATGGCGGCGAGTTTTTCCGCCTCCAGCAGCTGATTTCTGGTGAGTTGCAGTTCCCGCTCCGCTTGCTTACGTTTTGTGACGTTCCGGCCGACAAACAATATTCCTATGGGCTTGCCGTTATCATCACGCATGAAAGAACCGGTAGTCTCCTGCCATAAAGTGTTGCCGGTTTTATGATACAGCTCCAATTCGAAGATTCGCTCGCGATGGGGGTCTATTGACATGCCGCTGGATTCGCGCTCCAGTTCCTCGGCAAGGATTTTCATTGCCGAGGTCAAGGATTCCGGCGTTATCAATTTATCCAAGGGAAGGCGCGCGGCTTCTTCGGCCGTGTAACCGGAAATGCGGAACTCTGATGGGCTCAAATATGTGTAATTGAGGTTCATGTCCATGGTCCAGATACTTTCGTGCATGTTCTCGACAATCATGCGATAACGATTTTCGCTCTCCCTAAGAGCGTTTTCCATTGTTTTACGTTCAGTGATGTCACGTGATATGCTGCGGAATCCGACAGGTTCTCCGCGAGCGTCCCTGATTAGAGATATCGATAATTCATAAATTCCTCGCGAGCCGTCTTTTCTAATACATTCCACCTCAAAGGGCTTACAGGGCTTGCCCGTTTTGTAAACTTGATTGAAGATTTGTGTGGTTTCGCTAGAGCTGGCTTCATTTAATATCTTACTTATACTCATGCCAATCAATTCTTCACGCGTGTATCCCAGATGCCGAGGAATCATATCATTTATGAAAATATATTTACCAGCAAGATCCACCTCCATGTAACCATCATGGATATTTTCGATAATTGTTCTGTATCTTGCCTCGCTCTCCCGTAGCTTGACTTGTGCCTTTTCCAGTTTCTTGATTTTCTTTTCTAAAACGGATATTTTTTCAAGCAGATGGGTGTTTGTTTTTGTCTGGTCTCTCATCACGGATTTTCCTGTCAAAGTAAACGGCACTGGCTAAAAAAACAGTTGGCATTTATCGCGGTATTTATTTGGCGCGTGAGCATTATCGAATACCTATGAATAAGTCAAATGAAAATTGTTTGCCGCTTTTTTGTAAGAACAACACAATTAAATATTCGAATATTTAGGCGTTGATTATAAGACAATGAGCAAGGTGACAAAAAATGCAGAGATGGGCTGATATTTCAAGACCTGCATTTTGGATACATAATGCGTTTGATGGAGATGAGGAAAGCGGTCGCTGTTTACGGAGAGGTATCGCCAGCTTCCGTTTCCGGCGGCCACGTTCCCAGCCGGTAATCGAAATCACCCACAGGGCGGACAAAAGTAAATTCGATGGGGTTCATAACCAGTACTCGCCCCACTGTGCTGACACTGCCGCTGGGTATCGTCACGGGCAATGCAACGACAAAGAGAGCCGTGCCCAGCACAATGCTGACCAGGCCGCAAGGCCTTGAGATTAATACATCACCGATAACTTCCGCATCCAACGGCTCGGCAATGGCCGGCGCCGCGTTAACGATTAGGAAAAATACCGCGATAAAAACGATTAATTTCTTTTTCATGAATTAACCCCCTCTTTTGTAAAAAAAGTATAGAAAATACGGTATGATATGTCAAGTACGTAGTAATTAACGATTAATATTCAAAGGATTGCGGCAACTTCAGATTTATCTGAGAGTTTTTCTGCCAACGATCGCTTTTTGTTTTTGTTTTCCCCCTGAGTCTTTTTCCACAAATATTTTTTTTCCCGTAAAAGGATCAATGCCTGTCCAGTACATCAGCGCTGAATAAGTGGAAGGAAGCGGCGTGAAAATCTGTACCTGTTCGGGATTGATTTTGAGTTCACGCCCGGCAAATGATTTAAGCTCGCGCATGTTTTCTTCCGCGCAGCCGGGATGCGCGGCGATAAAATAATAAGTCAGAAATTGTTTTTTTCCGGTTTCAGAATTAAATTTGTCAAATAATTGTTTAAATTTTGTCAGTGACTGCGCCTGCGGTTTGCCCATTAGTTTTAGAACGCCCGCGCAAACATGCTCCGGCGCGATTTTTAGCTGGCCGGAAATATGATGGCGGCAAAGCTCGCCCAGATAGGCAGTGCCGGATTTCTTATCTGCCAAAACTAAATCATGGCGGATACCGGAAGCGACGAACACTTTTTTGACGCCGGGAATTTTGCGCAAACTTTTCAGCAGGCGGATTTGTCTTGCGTGATCAACTTTCAATGAATCGCACACTTGCGGCGTCAGGCAGCGTTTATCAGGGCAGGAGCCTTTAGTGTCTTTCCGCGCGCAGTCGATGCTGTACATGTTGGCCGTCGCGCCGCCGACATCGATTATGTAACCTTTGAAATCTTTTCGCGCCGCGATTTTTTTCGCTTCTTCCAGGATAGAAGCTTCAGAGCGGCTGATTAATTTTCTTCCTTCATGCAGGCCGATGGAACAAAAATTACATTCTCCGTAGCAGCCCCGATGCGTGGTTAGGGAAAATTTGATTGTGTCCATCGCCCGGACTTTGCCCTGCTTAAGATAATGCGGATGAACTTCGCGCGTGAAATCTAATGAATAAATTTTATCCAACTCGGCAGGTGTAAGATGCGGCTGCGGCGGGTGATGCACAAGATAACGGTTGCCGTGCTTTTGATACAATCCTTTCGCGGTTAGCGAATCGTTATTGGAGTAAAAAAGCTCAAACATTTTTGTAAAAGCTTTGCTGTGTGAAGATGTTTCTTCGTAAGCGGGCAATTCCAGATAACCCGCAGGCGGCATGGTAGAAATAACACAGGTCCCGCGAATGTCGTCAATATTTTCTCCGGATTTAAGCTTCCGTGCGATTTCCAGAATTGCTTTTTCCGCCATGCCGTAAGCGAGAACAGCCGCCCGCGCGTCGAATAAAATCGCCCGGCGGATTGAATCCGACCAGTAATCATAATGAGCGACGCGCCGGAGGCTCGCCTCCACGCCGCCCAAAACCAGCGGCCTGGTGTTTTTGAAATATTGACGGATGAGATTGGCGTAACTGATAACCGCGCGGTCGGGGCGGCGGTTGTTGTTTCCGCCCGGCGTCAGGTCATCGCCGTGGCGTTTTTTCTTTGTGGCCGTGTAATTAGCCACCATGGAATCCATACAGCCGCCGGTGATCCCCCAAAATAGTTTTGGCTCTCCCAGCCCACGTATATCTTTATCGGTTTTTAAATCAGGCTGGGCGATAATACCCACGCGAAAACCCGCGCCGGCAAGCACTCTGCCGATCACCGCCACGCCGATATGCGGGCTGTCAATATAAGCGTCGCCGGTCACTAAAATAATATCCGGCTGGTCCCAGCCAAGTTTTTTTAATTCTTCGTAAGTTGTGGGCAAAAACATGCTAGACGATGCCGATCATAATCAGGCCGAGGGTAAGGGTGAATAAAATACACGCAAGCGATAATCGCCCCAGCCAGCGGTGCGCTGCCATAACCGCCTTTTTGTTGCCGGCATAAAAAGAATAATAACCAAGAAAAACGGTGAAGCATGAAAAAATCAAAGCGGCCAATCCAATTTGCTGATGCCGTCCGGCGAAGTGTTCACCCCCGCCAGTGATTACGGAAGCGATGGCCATGGCCGCGCCCAAGATTAGCATAATAAAACCGGTTGTATTGAAAGTTTTGTGGGCTTTTAACCAATAATTTTTGGAACGCCAAAAGATCGCCATAGCCACGCCGATAATCAAACAAAGCGCGGCGCCGCTCATAAAAGAAAGATGAAGGATAATCAGCATAAAACTTCCTCCGTTAAAAGTTTAAGGTTTGCGCGCCTAATGAAAAAACTACAACGCGATTTGCATTGATTGCGCGACAGCAAAGCATTTGAGTTTCGCGCCCTGCGCGCTGATAATTTTTTTGCAATCATCGACCATGGCGTCAATTTCATCGTCAAATCTTTCCTGGTTGTGGTGAAAGAGGCCGAATTTTTTTACGCCCGCATCCATCGCGAGTTTGAGCGCCGTATTGTAAGTGGAATGCCCCCAGCCGCGGGTTTTTTTATATTCGTCTTCTTTATATTCCGCGTCGTGAATCAGCAAATCCGCGCCGCGGCAGAAATCCAGATATTGCTGATAATCAAGGCCGCCTTCATGTTTGAATCCCAGTTCGTTGTCGGTCAGAAAAACAAAACATTTTCCGTTTTCCTCAAATTTAAAACCGGTTCCCTGATTAGGATGGCTAAGCGCGATGGGCGCTATTTTCATGTTGCCCAGTTCGTAGTGATGATTGCAGGTGTCGGCATAAGAAATATTGGCGCGGATGGTCGAGAAATCCACCGGAAAGTGCGGCGCTGACATAATGCGGGAAAGCAAATCTTTTATCGATTCCTGCGCGAACACGCAGCCCCAGACGGACAACTTGGTTTTGGAAGAATAAATCGGCTTGAAGAAAGGAAAACCCATGATGTGATCCCAATGCGCGTGCGTCATCAGCAAGGTATAATCATGCCGCTTTTGCGCCAGCAAAGAATTGCCCGCTTCGCGGATGCCCGAGCCCGCGTCGACAAGCAGAACCTTATCATCTTGTGTCCGGATTTCCAGGCAAGTTGTATTTCCGCCATATTTGAGATATTTAGGCCCCGAAACAGGGATGGAGCCTCTGGCTCCCCAGCAGCGAATGAGCATTCGTCACCTCGATAATTAAATAATACAGGATATAGAAAAATTATCAAGCTTAAAGCTGAATATTTAAGAACAGATAAGGCTTGCTATTTTTTTAAAAAGCCTTAACTTAAAATTAAATTTATTTAGGAGGTTTTCCGCATGAAAAGCGTAAAAATAAAAGGCATGAGCTGTCAGCATTGCGTGATGGCGGTGACCAAGGCTCTTGAGGGCATAGATGGAATTAAAAATGTGTCGGTTTATTTGAAAACGGGCACGGCAACTTATGATGAAATAAAACCTCTGGACGCGGCTGTTATTGAGCAGGCCATCAAAAAAGCGGGCTACGATGTCGGATAAGGTTATTCTGGGTATTCGCGGCATGACTTGCGCGGCCTGTGTGCGGCGCGTGGAGGAAGGACTGCGCCAAATGCCCGGTGTGATTTCCGCGTCAGTGAATTTTGCCACGGGAAAAGCCCATGTTGAATATGATTCAGGTCGCATCAGCGTGGCTGATCTGCAAAAAAATGTGCGCGACATTGGTTATGAAGCTTTTGCCGATGACGCGAGCGCGGGTGGAGAAAAAACAACAATTGCCATCGGCGGCATGACGTGCGCGGCGTGTGTGCGGCGCGTGGAAAACGCGCTGAAAGAAATTGAAGGTGTGCGCGAAGCCAGTGTTAATCTGGCGACGGGCAGAGCAACGATAATTCACAGCGCACGCTGGGCGGGAGTTGACGCATTAGCCAAAGCAGTTACTGGCAACGGTTATAATTTTTTAGGCGAATTGAAAGATTTGTCTGTTGATCCGATTGATGCCGCGCGCGCCGCGGAACTGCGCGAGTTGAAGATAAAGCTTATCTGCGGCGCGATTTTGAGTGTTATTATCTTTTTTGGCTCGATGCAGCACTGGTTTTCCTTTCTTTCATTTATCCCCCGGCACATCATGATGATGGTTATGTTTGTTCTCACCACGCCGGCGGTTTTTTGGGTGGGGAGCCGCTTTTTCGTGGGAGCGTATAAGGCCGCACGACAGAAAACGTCCGATATGAACACGCTTGTTTCTGTTGGCGCTTTTTCGGCCTATGCTTATTCCGCGGCGGCGACATTTTTTCCCGGGTGGTTTACCGGGGCGGGTTTAATGCCGCACGTTTATTACGACGGCGCGGCGATGATTGTCACGTTGATTCTGCTGGGGAGATTTTTAGAGGCCCGCGCGAAAGGAAAAACTTCCGGCGCGATAAAAGAGCTCATCGGGCTCAAGCCAAGAACCGCGCGCCTTATCCGCGACGGACAAGAGATAGAAATTGCTGTGGAGGAACTACAGGCGGGCGATGTGGTGCAGGTTCGCCCCGGCGAGAAAATTCCCGTGGACGGTGTTTTGCTCACCGGCCAATCTGCCGTTGACGAATCAATGCTCACCGGCGAGAGCATGCCGGTAAATAAGGAGAACGGCCAGAAAGTTTTTGCCGCCACGCTCAACAAAACCGGCAGTTTTACCATGCGGGCCACGGGCGTCGGTGCGGAAACGATGCTCGCGCAGATCATCAAAGTAGTAGAAGAAGCGCAGGGCTCCAAAGCGCCCATACAGCGGCTGGCGGATAAGATCGCGTCCGTTTTTGTGCCGGTTGTATTTGTCATCGCCATTATCACTTTCATTATCTGGTATTTTGTGCCCGCGGATGCAACTTTCAGCCGTGCCTTGCTTAATTTTGTTTCCGTTTTAATCATTGCCTGTCCCTGCGCGCTGGGACTCGCCACGCCCACGGCGATTATGGTGGGCACGGGGCTGGGCGCGCAAAGCGGCATTTTGATTAAAGGCGGCGAGGCGCTGGAAAGGGCGCATCAGCTTACCGCTGTTGTTTTTGATAAAACGGGAACACTGACTAAAGGTGAGCCGACGGTAACGGATATTATTCCCGCCGCGGGTTTTGATGAGCACGAGGTATTGGCACTTGCCGGAGCTTTAGAAAAAACGTCCGAGCATCCATTGGCGCAGGCGATTTTGCGGCGGGCAAAAGCGGATAATGTGGCCATTGCCGCGGCGGAAAAATTTGAAGCGCTTTCCGGCCTGGGCGCGAAAGCGCAAGTTGCAGGAAAAGCCGCATTAATCGGCAACCGTATGCTGATGCAGGATGAATCAATTGATACATCTGCTCTGGATGATGCGGCAAAAAAACTGGCTGATGAAGGAAAAACCGCTGTTTTTGTGGCAGAAGATAAAATAATTACCGGCATTATCGCGCTGGCTGATGCGCCAAAAGATTCCGCAGCTTCTGCCGTGGCTAGTCTCCACCGGCGCGGTCTAAAAATCGCGATGATCACCGGCGACAATCAGGGAACGGCGCGAGCGATTGCCGCGCAGTTGAAAATAGAAAAAATATTGGCGGAAGTCTTGCCGGCAAATAAAGCCGAGGAAATCAGAAAACTGCAGGCAGAGGGCGAAGTTGTGGCCATGGTGGGCGACGGCATCAATGACGCGCCGGCGCTGGCGGCTGCCGATGTGGGTATTGCCATCGGCGCGGGCACGGATGTGGCAATTGAAGCGGGAGATATCACTTTAATTCGTGATGATTTAATGGGCGTGCCGCAGGCGATAAATTTATCGCAAGCCACCATGCGCGTGATCAAACAAAATCTTTTCTGGGCGTTTATCTACAATGTCATCGGCATTCCCATTGCCGCGGGTGTTTTATATCCCGCTTTTGGAATTCTTCTCAATCCCGAATACGCCGCCGCGGCCATGGCTTTAAGCTCCGTTTCCGTGGTGAGTAATTCCCTGCGGTTAAAAAGGGTTTGGAAAAAAACGCAAAGAAAAAATATTTAGCCGTTTTTCTGCATTGATTTTCAAGCCATATTAATATAATTTAACCAAATAATAATGTTTGGAAAGCGATAAAAATGGGGATTAAAATTGAAGTGCCCAGAGAAAAGATTGCTATGTTTTGCCGGCGCTACGGTATCCGTAAATTAGCGCTTTTTGGTTCGGTGTTGCGCGATGACTTTACTCCTGAAAGCGATGTGGATATACTTGTTGAGTTTGAACCAAATACAAAACTTGGCTTGCGTTTTTTTGACGTTGAGCAGGAACTTTCAGATCTTTTGGGACGCAAGGTTGACCTCAATACACCAGGTTTTTTAAGCAAGTATTTCAGGGAGCGGGTTATGATGGAAGCGGAGACTCTTTATGACACAACACAATGATGATTTTCGCCTGCGCCATATTCTGGATCATGCGCAAGAGGCATTGAAGCTGGCGCAAGGGAAAACCCGCGCTGATCTTGATGCAGACCGCAAGTTGGAATTGGCTCTTACTCGCCTGCTGGAGATTATCGGTGAGGCCGCAAATCTTGCGCCCGAAAAAATACGTGATAAGTATCCCCAAATTCCCTGGCGGCAAATGATTAGTCTTCGCAATCGGCTGATTCATGGCTACGATGCAGTGGATAAAGATATTCTCTGGAATATCATCCAGCAAGACCTGCATCCTTTAATCAAAGTATTAAAATCAATCCTTCGTGAAAAATAAATTCAAGTATGCCGCCGCTATGGCGTTAAGCTCCGTTTGCGTGGTGGACAATTTCCTGCGGTTGAAAATAATTTGGAAAAATAGAAAGGCTCAAGACTAAAAGTCTAAGTCAAGATTAAATATTTGAGCAGATTATCTTTCGGATGCGACATTTATGAATAGACTGCGCTGGTCGGATACGCCGTTTTTGGGGCTTTTGGCGATGCTTTATTTCGCGCAGGGGTTGCCTTCCGGTCTTTTGGGCAAGGCGCTGCCGCCGCTTTTGCGCGAGTATGGCGTGTCGCTTTCCGCTATCGGTTTTACCGCGCTGCTTGCCCTTCCCTGGACGTTGAAGTTTTTGTGGGCGCCATTCATAGATCGTTTTTGGACACGCCGCCGCTGGCTTCTGACGCTCAATATTATTATTTTCGGCTTGATGATGATAATTGCTTCGCGTGATTTCGGCGCCTGGGTTTCACAGGCGTTTGCGTTGCTGATGGCCGTGCTTTTTTTGATGAATCTTGCGGCCGCGACGCAGGATATCGCCACGGACGGTCTCGCGGTAAGCCGATTGACACCGCACCTGCGGGGCTTAGGCAACAGCGTGCAGGTGATCGGCTATAAAATAGGGATGATTTTTGGTGGCGGCTTTTTGCTGTGGCTGGTCGCGCGCTTTGGCTGGCAATTATCTTACAGCGCTCTTGCTTTTTTAATTGTGCCGGTTCTTCTGCCTGTCTGGTTCATGCGCGAGACACCTGCAGAAAACAAAAATGAGGCACAGCGCGCCGAATGGCAGGGCTGGCGCGGCTATGTGCAACTGTTTACCGATTTTGTATCGCGGCCGAGCATGGGCTGGTGGCTGATTACGGTGGCCACGTTTAAAGCGGGAGATTCGATGGCCTCGCGGATGATCGGGCCCATGCTTTCGGATCAGGGGTTGTCGCTTGCTGATATCGGACTGATCACGGGTGTGATTGGCGTGATCGCGGGACTTAGCGGCGCGCTGCTGGGTGGCATTTTTTTGCTGAGGCTCGGTCATCGCAACGCGCTTTTACTTTTTGGAACTTTGCAGGCAACGGGTTTTATTGGTTACTTGTTTATTGCAAGTGGCGCGTTTGATAAATCACTTTTGTATGCTGTTGT
>JAFGKC010000054.1 GCA_016928765.1 Syntrophaceae bacterium | reverse complement strand
GGCGTGTTTTTTTATCTACTTGGGAAATGATGTCCATAGCTGAACTGTTTTGGGATCAACCGCGACCGGAATTCCTTTCAGATTCATGGCGCAGTGTTTCGTAAAACCGGTGCAGATTAAATGCCCGTTTTCCGCGTGCGTGATGACATAATCAAACTGAAGCTTGACCCTTTCCAGATTTACGGGCCGCGTGTGAATATACATCATATCATCGTAATATAAAGGCTGATAGAAGCTCACGCCTAGATCAAAAATCGGATAAACGTAACCGCTGGCTTCTATTTCCTTATATGGGTAGGCCAGATCCCGCATCAGCGAGGTGCGCCCGAGTTCAAAATAGCGCAGATAATTGGAATGGTAAACTACTTCCGAACGGTCGGTATCCGCGTACAGCGTGCGATGCTGGCAGCGATGCCAGACAAAGCCAGTCGTCTGATCGCGCACGTATTTTTCATTATCCTGATAACTTTCCGGCTTGAAAGGTTTGGGCTTCATTTAATCTACACTCCTCTAAATATTACACAGCAGTTCGTTCCGCCGAAACCAAAAGCGTTGGAAAGGGCGATTTCATATTTTTGCTGGCGCGCATCATTGGGCACGACATCAACATCCGCCAAAGCGGGGTCAGGCAAATGATTGATCGTGGGCAAAATGATCCCCTTGCTCATTCCTTCAATCGTGAGCGCGGCTTCAATCGCGGCAGTCGCGCCCAGCGTATGCCCCAACTGTGATTTATTGGAAGAAACAGGAATCTTTTCTATTTGTTTGCCAAAAGCTTCTCTCAGGCATTTTATTTCCATCGCGTCACCCTTGGGTGTGGATGTGCCGTGCGCGTTAATATATTGAATGTCTTCGGGCTTTAAGCCCGCGTCGTCAATAGTTTCTTTAAGCGCGCGGATAATCGTCGGCGCGTGCGGCGCGGTGTAGTGATGCGCGTCCGATGTCCATCCGATGCCCAAAACTTCCGCTTTCGGTTTGAGTCCGTAGGCCTTAATTACTTCTTCCGCCGCAAGCACTACCACTCCCGCGCCTTCAGAAAGCACAAAGCCGCGCCGGTCGGCGCTGAAAGGGCGCGACGCGTGTCTGTGTTCGTTATAAGCGCGATCGCCGGGCAGCACTTTAATTGTCGCGTTCATGTTCGCGAAGCCATGGATAATTTCGGGCATTATCGGCGTATCCACTCCTCCGGCCAAAACAAAATCACAATCTCCGTCACGGATCATCCGCGAGCCGATTCCGATGGCGTGATTGCCGGAAGCGCAAGCACCCTGCGGCGAAAAAATCGGGCCGGTAAATTTTAAAAGTGCCCCCGCTTTGCCGGAAGGAAGATTGGCACACAAGTTCGGCAGCAGATAAGGGCTTACGCGCAGCGGGCCGCGCTGCTCCAGGTCGTGCACCCCCGCGCGAAAAGCGTCCGAGCCATTAATCGCAGAGCCAATCAGACAGGCCATGCGCGGAGCTATTTTATCGTCCATGATAACACCCGCGTTCTCCAGAGCTTCTCTACAAACAGCCATGGTTAAAATTACAAACGCCGCGTTCCAGTTATAAATTTCTTTAGCGTCGATAAAATCCAAATCGCTGGGATTCCAATCTGGAATTTCACCGACAATATCACAGGCGGATTCCACCTGGCAGCGCGTAACTTTGCGGAAACCCGCTTCGCCTTTTACAGCGCGCCTCCATGTTTTTTCAAAAGTCGCGCCGAGCGGCGTGGCCGCGCCGTAGCCAATAACAAATACTTTTCTGTTTAAAGGTGCTTTCATAATTTAAAATATATTCTTTACGCGATTCTGCGCAAAATTACGCAGGAATTGCAGCCGCCAAAACCGAAGGCGTTTTTCAACAAAAATTCCTGAGGTAATTTCCTGGCTCCTTCGGCCACACAATCCAGTGTTATCTCCGGATCTGGCAAATAATTTATTGTCGGCAGTAAAATATCTGCTAACATTCCTTCCATGGCAAAAATTGTCTCCAGAGCGGAAGACGCTCCCATAGCGTGTCCTATCTGCGATTTATTGGCCGAAACCGGCGGTAATTCTTTGCCAAAAATATTGGTCAGCGCGTCAGCTTCAACCTTGTCGCCTATTTTAGTGGATGTGGCATGCGCGTTGATTGCGTTAATGTCTTGTGACTTCAGGTTAGCATTGTTGATTGCTTCAATGATGCATCTTTGCACCGTATCCAGCTTGGGCGCGACAAAATGTCCCGCGTCCGAAGTCATCGCCCAGCCGGCCAGTTCTATTTTTGGATTTAACCCGTGCGCGCGCGCGAATTCATCAGTAGCAATAATTATAGCGCCCGCTCCTTCGGAAACAACAAAACCCCGGCGGTTTGCCGAAAACGGCCGGCTGGTTTTTTCCGGCGGTTCATGAGGCTGCCCTTCCTTCGGACGATACGCTCCATTCATTGTGGCAAATCCCGCGACAATCGGCTCGACCAGCGGAAAATCCACCGCGCCGCCGATCACAACATCAGCCATATTTCTTTGCAGGAGCATCTCGCCGATAATCAGCGATGTTATTCCCGTCGCGCAGGCGGTTATTGTTGAGCAGATCGGACCGGTCGCGCCGGTTAAAATGGACACTTTTCCGGTTACCATATTAATGCAGGAATTCGGATTGGTAAAAGGATGCGGCATTTTATTTTCGGCGATCATGAGACGATCGGCATTTAGTACCGCGTCCAACCCCCCGACCGCCGAGCTGAAAGTTATGGCGACACGGGTCGCAATGTCCGGCGTAATTTCCACACCAGCATTTTTCAGGGCACGGTGCACAACCAGCAAGGCGTGTTTAAAAATCGGTGATATCCAGTGCGCCATTTCCCGCGGCTGTAAAAAAGGATAAGGCCGGATGTCAATATCATCCACCTGACCCGCTACCCGCACGGGAAAATCCGGTGATAATTTAAATCTGGTTAAAGGACCAATGCCGCAATCTCCCTGCAACGCGCGCTGCCATTGCCTAGCCATATCAGTTCCCAAGGGAGAAACAGCGTCATATCCTAATATCACGGTTTTTTTAGACACAAAATTACACCCACTCAATATATTTTCCGGGAAAAATCCAAGATTTGCCGGAAAGTGTAATCATGCAAGAGGTTGGCAAAAATATCAATTATTTTTTGATTATTGTAAAAAGAATATTTTTTATCTGCCGCAATTTTAACCTTTAGTCCTTGGCCTTCAGCCTTCGATCTTTTGCCTTTTTCACCAGGGGATAAGACGGTAAAGCTTGGCGAACATCTCGTACACTTCGATCCAGTTTTGCAGGTCTTTGGTGGAGTTCATGTGATCACGTTTGTTCACCATTACCCAGCTCATATGCGCGGCACCGTCTTTACAGGTGGCACAATCACGTGTGGCGGAGGTGCAGCAGCGATGAACTGATTTCAAATCCGCAGCCCAACGGTAAAAATGAATCAGTCTTTTTACCGGCGGCTGGCGATTGTCCAGCGATTCCGTAACCGAGGGACATTCCCGCCAACCGAAAGCGCGTCCCATCATTTTGCCGGTGGTAATGATTTCGTGATAATACTTGCTCGAAATAACCGTGCGCGGATATTGATCGAGCATTTCGTCCATTTCAAAACGCAGATCACGCAGTTCCTCAGGACGCCATGAAAACCCATCCACCCCCTCGTCATTGGATAAAAGCTGCAGGTGAACCTTCAGACCGACATCCGCAATTCTTTTTACTATTGGTTCAATCTTACCTACCTGCTTGGGTGTGATAGTGTAAAGATAATAAGTGTATGGGTCGCCTTCGTAATGTTTGCTGGAAATGGAAAAAGTGTCTCTGCCCCGCAAAATCTTCTCGTCTTCAGAACCACCCCACAGTGATATTCCCACCATCATGTCCGGAAATTTATCACGCGGCACTTTGATCAGGCCGTTGGTCGCGCAATATGAGGGAATGCGCTTGTAAAAAGCCTCCACGCGGTCCATGCAAAGCGTCGGCTCACCGCCGATCAGAATTGCCAGATTGACGCCGCGTTCTTTTTCCTTGTCAATAAACGCCTCCCATCTCTTTATATCCATCTCTTCTGTTACATGGTGCTCGCCCGACGAAAAAAAGAAACAGCCCTTGCAGCGCAGATTACAACGGTTAGTTACATCGTATATGGAGCTGCGGATATTGAGGCTGGCAATGCGCCGGTAGCGCTCACGCCAATCGGAATCCAGCAGTGAACTTATCATCTTCATTTATTAATCCCTTTACAGCCCATCAAAAAATATTTTCTACTTAGCCTGCGGCGGCTCAATGACGCGTCGGCAGAGATTTTCTCCTTTTTCATAGCCCATAACCCAAACGGCAAGGTAAGTATCCACATAATCCAGCCAGGATTTGAACGTATCGGCATCACCTACGTGACGATACAGACGCGCCGTAACCACGGCGGAACCCGCGGCGTAATGACGGCAATCGGGACAATCCGTGTCCGGCACGCAGCAGGCGACAGTGCGGTCCCAATTCAGATCGGTGCGGTACTGTCGGAAAGAGCGGCCCAAACCGATATCCTGAGATGGATTGCAGCGCGGATAGGAACAGCTATATAAATCATGCAGGCCTTTTTCGTGCGTGTGAGCCACGGCGTTATAAACGGAAAAAAGAACATTTTTGGGGTACTGTCCCAAAAGCTCAATCATGGTTTTACGAGTGCGTATAAGCGATTGAGCATCATGGCGCAGAGGGCCATGATATCCCACAGGCGAGGAAAATACATTGAAAGTCATCTTGCAATTATGGGCAACGAGAAGGGATGCCACTTCTTCAACTTCGTCAATATTTTCCTTGGTAAATGTGTATACAAAAACCGCTCGGTCATCGCCCTGGTAATTTTCGATTTGCTTTTTCAAAAGATTTTTCGCCCTGCGGACGCGACAGCTTGTCTCGTCGTTGCCCCAAACGGAGATATGTATTTTGTAACCCACGGAGTCCGGAATTTTTTTAAAGCCGTTGGTGGCGATGCTACCCAGAGGCATTTCCTTGTAACAAACTTCGAGAAGTTCCGGAACCAGCGAAGGTTCCGCGCCGGCCAGCACAACGTAAGTAATACCCCGCGCCTTTTCCGCACGCATTAATTCGCGCCAGTCTTCGGGATTAAGATTTTCCACAGCGAATTGTTTGTCGCCTTCGTAATAATAACATCCGTCGCAGCGGATATTGCAGCGGTTGGTCATGTCATAGGTGGATTCCCGCAGAAAGAAATATTTGCGGACTTTTTCCCATCTTTGTTTGATTTTGGAATCGGCCAGCAGGTCGGAAAATTTCGGCCTGGGGGCGTCATGCTTTTCTTTACTTTTTATAAGTATATTTCCCGACATATAAAAATCTTTTTATTTAATTTTTTGACGCGAGCTTTTCTTCAATATATTCTGATATTAAGCGTATTGTTT
>JAFGKC010000053.1 GCA_016928765.1 Syntrophaceae bacterium | reverse complement strand
GGTTCAAACGAACCATAAGGCCCCTGCAGATCGACGGCGCTGAGCATAAACAGAGGCGTGTCTTTTCCCGTATCGGTGGCGCGAATTTTATTCAACACGGAAAAGCCCTCACCCCACGTTTCCATCATCATATCGATAATGGCAAGATCGGGGTTGATGGATTTCCACATTTCCACTCCTGATTTGCCGTCTTCAGCCATGAATACTTCATAGCCGCCTTTTTCCAGTATGAGTTTAGTGGCAAATAAAAAGTCCTTATCGTCGTCAATCAGGAGTACTTTCTTCTTAATCGTCATGATTAATCACCTCCATAACGCTTTTATTACCTTACTATGAGCAAAGATAATGCCAGATTATAACTAACTGATTTTACAGGGCATACAGGCAATGACCCCTCCGGGAAACAGGTTAAGGGGCAAAATACCCCGCCTTTATGAGTTCTTTTTCAACGCTGGATTTTTATGCCGTAGTTGCGCATTTTTATGCGCAGTGTTTTTCTGTCGATACCAAGAAATTGTGCTGTTTTGTTAATCTGAAAATTAAAATGTCCTAAAGCTTTTTCGATATGTTCCTTTTCCACATCCACCAAGGTCATTCTTCCGGATAACGAATCAACAACCGGCGCTTTCGCTCCTTCGCCCTGCCCGTAATACAATATATCAGACAGGTTGACCGTGTCGTGATCAACCATGACGCATAATCTTTCTATTGTGTTTTTAAGTTCGCGCACATTACCCGGCCACTTATAGGTAAGCAATGATTTTTTCGTATCTTCCGAGAGATAACGAACTTTGCTTTTGTGCTTTTTCTGATAATATTCCAGGTAATGTTCGGCGATGGGAAGAATGTCCGTCTTATGTTCCGACAATGGCTTTATATCCAGAAGCACAACAGAAAGCCGGTAAAACAAATCTTCGCGAAATCTGCCTTCCGCTATTTCGGAACGCAAATCTTTATTTGTCGCCGTAATCAAACGCACGTCCACTTTTTCCGGCGCTGATTTTCCCACACGCGGCACTTCCTGCTCTTGAATCACCCGCAGCAGCTTTGCCTGGGTGTTGAGATTGATATTGGAAATTTCATCGAGAAACAGCGTGCCTTTATCAGCAATCTGAAAACGGCCGTCGCGTGATTCCGTCGCGCCGCTGAAAGCGCCTTTCACATGGCCGAATAGTTCACTCTCCATAAGATTTTCCGCGAGCGAGGAACAATCAACGGGAACGAATGGCCTATCCGCCCGCTTACTCAACTGATGAATTGTGCGCGCGACAAGCTCTTTGCCCGTGCCGCTCAAACCGGTGATGAGCACGGTGCTGTCGGTCTGAGCGATACGTTTGATGGAATCTTTCAATTCTTTCATGTAATCGCTCGTGCCAATAATCATGGGGATATCCTTATTATTTTCGGCGTCATTATAACCCTGCAGCGCTTCACTCACCGCTTCCCTTAACTGCTCGGCTGAATACGGCTTTGATAAAAAATTAACCGCGCCGTATCGCATGGCTTCAACAGCAAGAGGTATCGTGGCATATCCGGTGATCACAATGATTTTCGCGGAAATAAACTCTTCATCTTTTAATTTTTTTAAGATATCCAATCCGCTCATTTTCGGCATGCGAACATCAAGCAATATTACGTCATAAATATCCTTTAGCGCCAGTTTTAGCCCTTCCGCGGCGGCGCCCGCGCAATCTACCTGATAACCTTGCTTGGAAAGAATTTGACGGCATCCATCACGAATGGCTTCTTCATCGTCAACAATCAGAATTTTAGTTTTTATATTTTTCTTTTCTTTCACCTTGCCTCTTTAAATCTAAAACGCCTGTTATTACTAGTATTTATGACATTTTCCCTAATGTTTTATTATGTTAATATCAATAAATCTAATCTGCAACAAAAAAACTTACTTTTTTAGCTTTTACGCCTTCATTCACAGGATGAATCATTTTGTGCCATGCTATTGTTATTTTTATGCACGGGCAAAGTTATTATAAAAGTAGTGCCTTTGTCTTTTTCGCTTTCCGCGTCAATCGTGCCCTTATGTCTTTTTATTATTCCATACACAATGGAAAGACCCAGTCCTGTTCCCCTGCCTGGTTCTTTTGTCGTGAAAAACGGTTCGAAAATATGTACCAAAAGTTCTTTATCAACTCCTTTGCCTGTGTCGGATATCAAAATCCGTACACAATTATTTTGCCCCATTTCGGATTTAATCATCAGTTTCCCTTTGCCGTTCATGGCATCTGCCGCGTTGATGAACAAGTTTAAAAATACTTCTTCAAGCCTGGACCTGTCTCCCATAATCTCAGGAAGATTTTCTTCAAAGTTAGTTTCGATTTCGATGCCGTGGAACATCGCCTGATCCTTAACCAGTTTCAACGATGTGGTTATTACCTGATTTACCTGAAGAGAAATCATTTCACCGGTGGGGGTGCGAGAAAAATCAAGCAGCCCCTGAACAATTTCCTTACACCGGTTGGTCTGATAAATGATTTTTTGAATATTATCACGCACCGGACTGTCTTGCGGCAAATCCTCAAGCACAAGACTACTGTATAAAAGAATCCCTCCGAGCGGGTTATTGATTTCATGAGCGACACCCGCCGCCATTTCCCCCATGGCGGTCAGCTTTTCCGTTCTGGCCAGATGTTCATGCATCC
>JAFGKC010000052.1 GCA_016928765.1 Syntrophaceae bacterium | reverse complement strand
ACTGATCCGTAAATAATGTAAATTTGCGATAATCCTTTTTTAATCAAAAAATAAAAAAACATAACAATCGCTATTGCGGCTAAAGCCATAACAATACTGTAGGTATTTATGAATGGCGAATACTCGGCATAAGACAGCCAGGCGGCAAAAAACGCCATTATCACCAGAGACAGCCAGCGGATTAAGGAAGTCGCCCGTGGCAAATTCAACGCGCGAATAAATTCCATTCCCTGCTTGCCGCGTCGGTATCCTTCAATAAAACCTTTTATTCTTATAAAAAGATGTGGTGGCGTATAAATCAATAAAAAAGCCAAAGGCGCTACTATTAGCCCTTTGAACGCCAGAATCACCGCCACAATGCCGGCAAATGGCCTTAAAGCCCCCCAAAAGAAAGTATCTCCTATCGCTGCATACGGCCCCATCAGGCTGTTTTTAACCGCTAAAACATCAGACGCGTCACCAACGCCTTTTTTTTCTTCTTCAAGACGCACAATTGAACCAATAAGCGGCGCCGAAAAATAAGGATGGCTGTTATACATCTGTAAATGCCTAGTCAACATCTCTTCCGAGTCTTTCGATTTAAGCTTCCATTCCCGAATAAGCGGAATTATCGCCGTTATAAAACCCAGGTTCTGCATCCGCCTGAAATTAAGCGCGGCATGGATAAAAAAAGATCTTAACAAAATCCTGGCTAAAACCGCTTTTTTCACTTTTACGCCAACTTAAATAAGTTATTTAAATATTTATACCTTTTATTGAATAAAATTAATTAACATAAATGACATTTTGTGTCAATTTAGGAATATCATGTAATGCTTTGTGATTTTTAGTGATTTTCTTCAATTTACATAATCTGCTGCCAAGCAGCCATTCATTTACCGCACCCATTAATACTTAAAATTTGTCTGATTTGACCTAAGAAACCGGTAAAATAAAAAAACGTTTTCGCGATATAACAGCAATGCTGCCGTTTTTACCGCGAAAACGCTCTAATTCATTAAATTTTTTTTATTGCTACAGTTTAATGTGTTACTTTCCCTTTTTGGTGTTTCTGGCAATATCGGTCATGACTACTACAGCTTCAGAAAGAAAATAAAATATTACCAAAACAAAAAAAGCTACCAGCCATCCACCGACAATAAAATTAAGGCCTCCTAAAAAGTCGGAACCCGCCTTAAAACCATATTTGAATATTGATACCTTACCAATAAAGTAAAAAGCCTGCCTGCCGACGAACCAGATTAATATTCCTCCAGCCAAAGACATTATCGCCGCGAAGGAAGCATAAACTTCTCCGCAAAGCTTAAAAAACACGGAGGCAATGGGAATAACCGTGTAGTCGCTGTCAGGCAGTTCAGAAATATGACCGGCTCTGATAATCAGGGCATGAACTACCACGTAAAGCGCGAAGATAAAAAGAATCTGGAATATTACAATTCCCGCAACCATCTTCACGGTTTCACCGGACATGGTTTTCCAAATCATCACCCAGGCCACAAGACCGGTGATCACGATAACAAGCGCCAAAAACCTTAAAAATATTGCAAACGCCCTTCTGAAAAAATCACCCTGAGAAATCAAATCAATAAATTTTTTCATGAACAAATACTTTTCCATACTTATCTCCTTTCTTCTTTAAAAAATCACATCATAATTTCATAAATTTTTGTTGATATGCTTTAAAATTAAAAGGTGATTTAGTCAATGATTAATTACGAGCTTCGTATGCTCTTATCAGACGTCGAATAAGGTTTAAGACCTCTCCGCTGTCACGCAAATTAAATCTCGCATGCGATTGGGTAATACCAACGCGGATGGAATAAGCCCACTCTGGCAAAATTTTAAAAAGATACTCATCAGTCCAGTCGTCTCCGATGGCCAGAATAAAATCAGAATTATAGACGTCAAGCCAATGCATGCCCGCGCTGCTTTTGTTTACGTCCACATCAGTAACTTCAATTATTTTATGTCCCTGCATGACCTGAATATCTATGTTTGCCGTGAAATCAACCAAATAATCAACAAGTTCCTTCGCTATGATAGAACCCATTACCGCGTCCGCCCGCCGGTAATGCCAAACCACGGAATATTCTTTTTCCTCAACAAAAGAACCAGGAAGCCTGTCGGCGTATGTTTCCAGCACTGGAAGTATCTGTTCTTTCCATTCACTACTGAGCGGTTTGATTATGCGCCAATCTTTATTTTTTTCTTTAAACCAAATGCCGTGCTCGGCAATCAATCCTATATCCAATGAACCAAACCATTCCTCCAATGTTTCTTTATCTCTTCCGCTGGTTAAAACAATTTGTGTTTTTTTGTCTGCGGCAAGATTATCCAGCATCCTGAGCAGGCTTTTCCCTGGCCGGGCTTCTTGCGGATTTTCTGAAAACGGGATTAGCGTTCCGTCATAATCCAAAAACACAAGCCTTCTTGTTGCTTTTTTGTAATCCTGCAAAAGCTGCTTTCTTTGAACCGGACCCAATATTTTTTTATGAAATTTTTTTTGTTCCTCCCGAAGATCGTTTAACTCATGAATGAAACTTTCCGCCCATTTGCTAACATCATAATATTGAAGCCTTTTTTGGAGTAGCAGATTTCTTTTTACACGTTCCTCTGATGACATTTCCATTGCTGTTTCCAGGGCTTCAACAATTTCTTCGATATTATTCGGATTTATGATCACGGCCTCTGCCATTTCATGCGACGCGCCAGTCATTTCGCTCAGAATCAAAACTCCTTTTTTTTCTTCCTGCGCGGCCACGTATTCCTTGGCAACAAGATTCATTCCGTCTCTCAGCGGCGTAATGAGCGCTACATCGCTTACGCTGTAGAGAGCGACAAGCGGATTAAAGGGAAGAGATTTATACTGATACAAAATAGGCGCCCAACTCAGTGTCCCAAACTTGCCGTTAATATTTCCGGCCAGAGCGTCTATTTGTTTTTTCATATCCTGGTAATGCTCCACACCTATTCTTGATGGAACAACTATCATCGCCATTACCACTTTGCCGTGCCACTGCCCATTTCTTTCCAGAAATTGTTCATACGCCTGCAGACGGTTAAGAATTCCCTTGGTGTAATCAAGACGGTCAATGGAGAGAATGACTTTATAGCCGGAAAGAGATTTTTCGAGTTCTTTTTTATGCCTCTGCACTTCTTTGGTTGAGACGGCTTCGTGATACTTTTTATAATCTATACCCATGGGAAAAGCTTCGGCTTTTACGATATGATCTCCGACAATTATTTTACCCATGTTATGTTCATGCCCCAGGATACGATGGACGCATCTTAAAAAATACTGGGTATAATCGTGGGTATGAAAACCGATAAGATGCGCTCCCAGAAGCCCTTCCAGTATCTGCGTGCGCCATTTTGCCGGCAGCAGTCTAAACATTTCAAAGCTAGGGAAAGGAATGTGCAGGAAAAAACCAATTGGATTTTTTAACTTTTCGCGCAGCATCCTTGGAAGTAGCATCAGGTGATAATCATGTATCCAGATAATATCGCCGGGCTTCACCACCTCCAGCACCGCGTCACGGAAATTTTGGTTCATCTTAATGTATGTTTCCCAATATTCCTCATCAAAAACAGTATAAGAGGGAAAATAGTGAAATAATGGCCAAATTGTTTTGTTGCAAAAGCCATGATAGAAATTATCCATGGCTTTTTCAGAAATAAAAACGGGAAAAGAGCCAACTTCGGAAAGTAATTTTTCTTTTACTTCTTTTTTTCTGTTTTCCGCCACAGGCAAACCGGGCCAGCCGATCCACAGATACTTTTTTTCTATAATTGAGGAACTCTTGAGTGAATCAAGATAAACGCTCAAACCTGAAACAAGCCCGCCGGCGCTTTTCTGAAATTTAATCTGCCCTTCTCTTTCTGTGATTGTTACAGGCAATCTGTTGGATACAACAAGCAATCTCATGTATTACTCCGTGAACTTTCTAGGAGAAAAAGCGCGCTATCCGTTTGCAAGCTCCTATATACCGCCAAATTTCATGGTTGCAAAAAATTTTTTCCCGGTTTAGATTCCGCTAACGTGATGACGAGGTTGCCGCGATATTTTTGAACAACTTACCGATTACTCGTTTATATACTTATTGAAGAAAAATATGTCAATTATAAATCGCCGGATGGATGTATAATATACCGATATATTACAAATAATTATTACCGTACAAAACAAACATATTGAGATTTATTTTTTTATTTTTAGTAAGCGCGCGTTGATGGCCACAATGATGGTGCTAAGCGACATCAAAACCGCGCCGATGGCGGGGCTTACGATAATTCCTGAATTATAAAGAACACCGGCCGCGAGCGGTATAACCACGACGTTGTAGCCGGTCGCCCAGGCCAGATTTTGCACCAGCTTGCGATATGTTGCTTTAGCCAGTCTGATAATATTCAGCACATCATCCGGATTAGAGCGCACCAAAATAATATCCGCCGATTCAATCGCCACATCCGTCCCCGCGCCCACGGCAATACCGACATCTGCTTGCGCCAGGGCCGGCGCGTCGTTAATGCCGTCTCCGGTCATTGCCACAACAAATCCTCTGGATTGCACCTCTTTTATTTTTTGCGCTTTTTGCTGCGGCAGAACTTCGGCAAAATATTCATCAAGGCCGATTTCATCGGATACCCATTTGGCTACGAGGCGGTTGTCACCAGTGAGCATCATGCATTTAATGCCCTGGTTCTGTAAGCTGACAACGGCTTGTTTCGCTTCCGGCCGCAGCAAATCCGCCAGCGCGATGGCACCCGCGATTTTTCCCTCCAGCAATACGTAAACTACTGTTTTCCCCTGCGCGTGCAGCCTAACAATTCTTTTATCCTGTTCGTCTGTGATATTTTCGTTTACGTAGACCGGGCTTACTACCTGCGCCAATTTTCCCGCAACTTTCCCCTGCGCGCCGCTTCCCGCGATTGCTTTAAATTCTTCCGGGTGAACAGTTTTTTTCGCCGCCGCGACAATGCCTTTGGCGATGGGATGTTCTGAGTGCATTTCTACGGATGACGCATACATCAACAATTCTTCTCTTTCCAAGCCATCAGCAAAAATCAGAACATCCGTCACGCCGAATTTGCCTTGCGTGAGAGTACCGGTTTTATCAAAAATTACCGCTTTGATTTTTCGCGCGTTTTCAAAAGCCGCCCTGTTGCGGATTAAAAGACCATTGACTGCCGCGATGGATGTGGAAACAGCGACAACCAGCGGCACCGCCAGTCCCAGAGCGTGCGGGCAAGCGATTACCATTACCGTCACTGCTCGTTCCAGAGAAAAAGCAAATTCCTTATTCATGATGAAAAACCAGACAAAAATTGTGAGTATGCCCACCGTTATCGCGACAATGGTCAGATAAAAAGCAAATCGATTTGCCGTATCCTGTGTCTTTGATTTGCTTTCCTGCGCCTCCTTGACCAGTTGAATAACCTGCGCCAAAAAGGAATCCTTGCCCAGCTTTTTAATCAGCACGGTAATCGCGCCCTCGCCGTTAAGCGATCCGCCGATAACTTCCGCGCCTTTCTTTTTAGGCACCGGATTGGATTCACCGGTGAGCATCGCTTCGTTGATATAAGTTCCCCCCTCTTGAATTTCACCATCAACAGGTATTTTTTCGCCAGGCTTTACCACCACTCGGTCATCGAGCTTCAATTCATGCAGGGGTACTTCTTTTATGCTTCCATCGCTCATTAGTTTGTGCGCCTCTGAGGGCATGAGGCGGGAGAGTTCTTCCAGCGCGCGGGAAGCGCCCATTACCGAGCGCATTTCAATCCAGTGACCTAAAAGCATGATGTCGATAAGAGTAGCCAGTTCCCAGAAAAAGATTGAACCGGGTAGGCCAAAGACCACCACAGAGCTGTATAAGTAAGCCGTAGTGATAGCTACGGCGATAAGCGTCATCATGCCGGGCTGCGCGGCTCTGAATTCGGTAACAATGCCTTTTAAAAACGGCCAGCCGCCGTAGAAGAAAATAATCGAGGCTAGAGCAAAGAGAACATATTCATCTCCCGGAAAGCGAAGAGCATCACCCATTCTCAGAAACATCTGCACCATGGGCGTAAGCAATAAAACCGGAATAGTGAGCGCAAGCGTAAAAAAGAATCTCTTTTTGAAATCGTCAATCATGTGCGCGTGGCCGTTTTTATGGACTTGATGATGTTCGGCAGAATGTTGATGAGCCGGTTGTTTTTGCTTGGTTTCTTCACGCGCGACGGCATTTTGCCCGTGCATGTGTTCGTGATGCGCGTGATGATTATGTTCAGCCATAATTCAATTTAAAAATATGAATACCAGAAACTGTAATTTTTCAGAAACAAAGTACGACAGCTGTGTAAACTTTTCAAATTATTTCATTTCAGACAGCATGCGGCCAATAACTTTTCTCAGAACGGGGATATCCTGCTTGCAGATTTTATAGATTTCTTCAACGTCAATATCGAAATAATCATGCGCCAGTACATGACGGACACCAATCACGCCCTTCCAGTCAATTTCGGAATATTTTTTCAAGAATGATCCTTCAGTCTCCTTATCAATCTTTTTAAAACTTTCGCCGATTGCAATTAACAACATGGCTATGGCATCAAGCTTATCCTGATTGGCATCGGTTTTCAAAAAATCAGCAGGCTCTTTTCCGCTGAAGACCTTTTTTCAATACGGGAAAGCGCATCGTTAATTTGCTGTAGTTTTTCTTTAAGCAAACCCAAATCATACATAGACGGCCTCACGGTCAATTCTTGCTTTCAGATATTTATTCATCAATTCCCGATAGCGAATCACGTCCACAGGCATTTTAAAACTCTCTTCCAACGCCGCTTTTATGTGTACCATGTAGAACAAATCCGGATCGCGCATTTCCAGAACAACGTCCACATCGCTGTCTTCACGAATTTCATTGCGGGCAAAAGAGCCGAAAATGCCCAATCTGGTAACGCCGTAGCGCTTGGCGAAATCAGGCTTCATCTTTCGCAATTCATCAAGAATTGCTTCCCGGTTTTTTATTTTCATGCTTTTTCCTGAATATCTAATTGAGTGTATTATAACATAAAAAAGTATTTATTTACTATATTAATATGATTAGGTAAATTTGATTAAGCCTTTCTCAACGTACGGTCTTACAAAATGACTATGTTCGTTCGTGTTATCGGTCATGACCATCTCCTCGCTAATTTATAGCAGAAATAAATAGGTAAAATCTTATAAAAATAATATAATGCCCAAAAATATAATTATTTTGCAAAAAGTTGATAACTTACTGAAACACATGTATATTCAACCTTCACTAATACTTAATATTTTAATAGGTTATCAATAAAACGTTGTATTTTCTACTTTGAAAAGAATTGAATTGTGCTATTATAATATTTATATTTATCAAAATAAGTTCGGATATTAATTCTTAGATACATGAGGAAAATGCTGTATGAAAAAAAACAGCCCATGCGATCATATTAATAGAAAATCATAAGGAGACATAATATGAAAAAGCAGACTATCATTGTTTTGGTTATTATCCTAATCTCATTGATCATTGGGTGTAACAGCGGTATAGAAAAAGCTAAGGAATCGCAACAACAGTCTGAGCAGGCAATGTCAAAAGAAACTGTGGAATACTATACAGAGGATGAAGTTTTACAAGCACGAAAAAGATTTAAAGTTGATGTTATTAATTTTGATGCAACGCAAGAATATGGGACCGAATTTCCATATTCCGATCGTGTTAGGCTTAGAATAACTAATGGATCTGATATGGTGTTACCCTATCTAACAATATTTACAAAGCGGTTCGACCGTCAAGGAAAAATGATTGGTTCATCTCGCGCCCCAGTAATTCCAACGTCAAATATAAAGCCAGGAGAAACTTTTGAGTATGAATATTATCCAAGGGGACATCTACCTGGTGTCAAAAAGATAGATGCTGAAATAGAGCATATAATCGCTGACGATTCTAAGCAATTTTTCAAAGAATTAAATGTTAGAATCCCAAAGCAAAACTAATTTTCTATCAAATTGTTTGGGGCGGAAGGAGGAAAAGGAAAGTGGAAAAAAAATGTAAACATTGTGCCATGATGATCCCCAAAGAGGCTAAAATATGCCCACATTGTCGCAAAAAGCAAGGAACATCAATAATTACATTGTTTTTGTCAGCTATTTTTATTTTATTCGTAATTGGTATGTGTTCAAGCTTTATGAATACTACTACTACGAGAAGTCCTCAAAGTGTTTCTAAAAATAATGACCCTGTTCTCGAATTACAATCATGGAACTGGTACCAAGAATATGGTTATGTTACTGCAGAAGGAACAGTTAAAAATATTTCATCTGAATCATTAAATAACGTAGTGGCCGTACTACAAGTATATGACGAACAAGGCACGTTTATATCGTCAAGCGATGCTCTAATTGACTATCGTCCAATATTACCAGGTCAAATAAGCCCATTCAAGGTTATGTTGAGCTATAATCCGGCAATGAAAAAAGCATCTATAGATTTTAAAGCTTTTTCTGGAGGAACTTTACAATGGAAGAAAAAGCAATAGCGTTTAAGAAAAATACAATAAAAAAAATAGTATACGGCAGTGTCAGAAACTACATTCCCGTTTTCATGAATATTTTATCCCATAATCGTTGTTTTATCTTATGATCTCCAATGGATTTTTTTAAGTGTAAGCAATAACCACGCGCTACAAGATTGGACAATCATCTGAAAATCAAATATAGATAAATATCGTGGGCAAAAATATTCTTTTAATCAACCCCTGGATTTATGATTTTGCTGCTTATGATTTCTGGCTAAAACCTATGGGGCTTCTATATTTGGGCGGCCTTTTGCGCCAAAACGGGCATCGGGTCAATTATATTGATTGCCTCGATCCTTATCATCCGGAGATGCTCGCCCGTGGCTTAAAGCCACGGCGGCATGCTTTCGGTCGGGGAAAGTTTTTCCGTCAGGTTATCCTCAAACCGGACAAGCTCAAATTTATGCCCAATAATTACTGCCGCTACGGAACCCTGCCAGAAATATTCCGCGATGATGTAAGAAAGCATCAGGATACGGACATTGTGTTAATCACTTCGATGATGACTTATTGGTATCCGGGCGTTTTTGAGACGATAAAAACAATCAAAGAAGAATTGCCGCGAGTTCCCGTGGTGCTGGGCGGCAAATACGCGACGCTCTGTTACGAACATGCTGTTAAAAATTCCGGCGCGGATTATGTAATTTCCAGCGCGGGCGAAAAACAAATCCTGGAATTGCTCAATAATTTATTTGGTGAAAAACCGTTATTTACTCCCGACGAGGAGAATCTTGATTCTTACCCCTACCCTGCTTTTGATTTAATCGGCAAAATCGAACAACTTCCGATTACGACTTCGCACGGATGCCCTTACCAATGCAGTTATTGCTGTTCCCACATTCTCAATAAAAAATTTCTCCGGCGCGATTTCATAAAAGTTGCCGACGAAATTGAGTACTGGCAAAAGAAATACGGCGCGATTAATTTCAGTTTTTACGACGACGCGCTTCTTGTTGAACCGGATAAAATGATTATTCCACTACTTGCTGAACTCAAAAAACGAAATTTATCGTGTCAGTTTCACTGCCCCAACGGATTGCACCTGCGGGAAATCGAAGCGGAACTAGCGAAACTTCTTTATACTTCCGGATTCAAAACTATCCGCTTCGGTTTTGAAACGGCGGACTTCCGAAGGCAAAAAGAAACAGGCGGAAAAGTGGTAAATAAGGAGCTGGAAAATGGCTTGCGGCATTTGAAAAACGCCGGCTACAAAACCTCTGATATCGGCATCTATTTATTGTGCGGCCTGCCCGGTCAGCGCGCCCAGGAAGTGATAAACAGCATTGATTTTGTTAAAAAATGCGGCGCCAAGCCAATGCTCGCGGAATACTCGCCTATTCCCGGCACGAAAATGTGGGCAGACGCAGTAGCGTCATCACCCTTTGACATTCAGGCGGAACCACTATATCATAACAATTCATTGCTGCCCTGCCGCAATGGTGATTTTACTTATGAAGTTTATACAAAAATAAAGGCGGATTTAAAATCTACTTAAGGGATATTCATGACAACATATCTTAATTTGCTTAAAAACATCGTTATCCTTACTGCCTCGGTAATTTTGCTGATTTACGGCATCAACATCATGACCGGCGCTTTTAAACTCCAAAATCCATTTGAGTTTGTCATGACTTTTTTTTCCGCCTCTTTGCTGATTCTGGTTTGCCTTACCGGCATCATCTATTGCTATTTCCGTTTCTTCCCTAAAAATAATCAAAATGAAACAGATAATGAAACAAAGTAAGCTTTTCATATTTTTACTTATCTTTGCGCTTTTCCAATGCCTGGCCGCGGAAGCTTTTAGTTTTTCGCTGGAAGATAAGGTTTTTAAAACAAAACTCAAAAACGGTATTACGGTTTTAATCATGGAGCGTCATATCAGCCCTACCGTTGCTCTTTACATCCGCCATCGCATCGGCGCGGTGGATGAAGACGAGGGCGAAACCGGCGCCGCGCATATGCTTGAACATATGATGTTCAAAGGAACAAAAACCATCGGCACGAAAAATTACGCCGCGGAAAAGAAAATACTGGCCGCCATTGAGAAAACCGGCGCCGCGCTCGACATTGAAAAACAAAAAGGCGAAAAGGCAAACACCAAAATAATCGAACAACTTTCCGCCCAACTCAAGAAATTGCAGGACAAGCATAAACAATATATTATTCCAAGCGAAATTGACCGTATCTACACGCAAAACGGCGGCTCGGATCTCAACGCCTCCACCAGCCAGGACATAACAACTTATCAGGTGAGTTTGCCTGCCAATAAAATTGAGCTCTGGGCACGCATCGAGTCAGACCGCCTGCTCAATCCGGTTTTCCGCGAATTTTACTCGGAAAGAGATGTGGTCATGGAAGAACGAAGGCAGAGGACAGATACTAATCCAGACGGTAAACTATATGAAGAATTTATGAGCATTGTCTATTCAACTCATCCTTACCGCAACCCTATATTGGGCTTTTCACAGGATATTATGGTCCTAAATCCTTCTTTAATGACAAAATATTTTAAAAAATACCGCGCGCCGCACAAAACCGTTATTGCTGTTGTCGGAGCCGTAAACACGCAAGATACGCTGAAATTAATCAATAAATATTTTGGCGTTATTCCCACATCTGATCACAAAGAAAAAGATATTCCCGCTGAACCTAAGCAAACCGAAGAACGCAGAGTGGAAATTACTTTTGATTCCAACCCGATGATGATAATCGGGTTTCATAAGCCTAACTTTCCCGCTTATGATGATTATGCCTTTGACGTTCTGGAAACAATACTGGCTGACGGGCGCACAAGCCGCCTTTACAATCTTCTGGTAACGCAAATGCAAATAGCTGACAGCGTCCGGGTTTATAACGGAATGCCAGCTTCGCGCTATCCTAACTTGTTTACAATATCTGCCAAGCCGCGCCATCCTCATACCAACGCCGATTTGGAAAAAGAAATCATAGCGCAGCTGGATAAAATAAAAACTGAATCGGTTACCACCGAAGAATTAACCAGAGCAAAAAACAAAATGCGTATGGATTTTATTCAAAGGCTTGATTCCAACCCCCGGCTTGCTTCAACATTGTCATACTTTGAAACATTAGTTGGAGATTACCGGTATTTTTCCGATTATTTGAAAAATATTGAAAAAATCACGGCGCAGGATATTCAAGAGGCGGCAAAAACGTATTTAAATAAAGAAAACCGTACCGTCGCGGTGCTGGAAAGAAAAAAAGATTAATTTTATGCGGATTAAGAAATTATTTATATCAGTCTTTTTGTCATTCACTTTTTTTGCGTGTTTTTGCGCAACAGTAGCCGCCGCGGATTTACGCCTGATACCGCCGGATAAGATAGCCTATCCCGAACTTAAATTTGAGCTGCCTAAAGCCGAGCGCGTTGTTTTAGAAAATGGAATTGTTTTATATATTATGGAAGATCACGAACTTCCCGTGGTTAACCTAAACGCGCTTATCAGAACAGGCTCGATACACGATCCTGAAGGAAAAGAAGGCGTGGCGGAATTAACAGCTTATGTCATGAGAACCGGCGGCACAAAAAAATTAAAAAGCGACGAAATTGATAAACGCCTGGATTATCTGGCCGCAACCGCGTCTGTTTCCGTGCACGCCGATTACGCCTCTGCTAATTTTTCCGTTTTGAGTAAAGACCTGGACGAAGGCCTGAATCTGCTATCTCAAATATTTATGTCACCGGCTTTCGAAAAAAAGAAGCTGGAACTCGTCGTGCAGCTTAAAAAAGAAGATCTTCGCCGTCTGCAGGATAATCCTCAAAGACTTGCTTTTCGAGAATTTAACCGTCTTATTTATCAAAACGATCCGCGTGGACGCTTAACATCAAATAAATCCCTGGATAATATCAGCAGAAACGATTTAAAAATATTTCACCGCCGTTTTTTTCATCCGAACAATATCATGTTCGCCATAGCCGGAGATATTACCAAAGAGCAGGCCATTGAAATGCTCACAAAACATTTTGGAAGCTGGGAAAAAGGCCCCGCCGCCGAAAAAATCCCCGCGCCCTCTGCTAATCCTAAGGGAGGCATTTTTTATCTTCCCAAAGAAATACCGCAGTCAACTATTGCAGCCGGTCAATTCGCTCCCGGAAAACACAATCCTGATTACTACGCATTTACTGTTTTGGATTTTATTGCCGGCAGCGGCGGTTTTAATTCACGAATCTTTAGCGCGGTGCGCAACAACGAAGGGCTGGCCTATAGCGCGGGCAGTTTTTACCGCGCTCATTCGTCTTTCGGAGTTTTCGGCGCTTACGCTTTAACTAAAACATCTTCAACCATGCAGACGCTTTCGCTTATAAATTCCGTTCTTGATGACATTAATTCAAATTCCGTAACCGGAGATGAACTTTCCTGGGCAAAGCAATCAATCAATAATGGCTTTATCTTTTCGTTTACCAGCGCGGAGAATATAGCCACGCAGCAAATGGGAATCGAATTTCAGAAACTGCCGGCTGATTATCTTGAAAAATACCGCGAAAGAATAGAAAGCGTGTCGCCTGAAGATTTAAAAAAACTAGCCAACACTTATCTGGATAAAACAAATAATGTGGTGCTGATTTTAGGTGATTATAAAAATTTCGATAAACCCCCAAATCAGATACCAGAACCCGTGATCATCAAACAGCAAGATTAAAAATAATCAAGGATTTCATATGTATAATGAGCTAAACTTTAAAAAAGTAGCCAGGCGGATTAATTCATACAAAAAAGCAATGATTGATATGCAAGTAGCGCTCACCGCGACTAAAGCCGTAGGCCCGGATAATGACGGCGAAGGTGAGTTTGAAAAGGCCAAAGTTTTAAAAAAACGACTTATTGAACTAGGATTTAAAAATTTTCGTCATTATGACGCGCCTGACAAAAGCGTGCCTGCCGGGATCCGCCCGAATTTCATCACTACTATCGAAGGGAAAAACAAAAAGAAGCATATCTGGATTCTAACGCATCTTGATGTTGTTCCTCCGGGTGAATTAAAACTCTGGAGCCGTGATCCATACGAGGCATACGTCAAAAATGGGCTTATCTACGGCCGTGGCGTGGAAGATAATCAGCAGGATATGGTAGCATCAATTTTTGCCGTTAAAGCCTTGATTGACGAAGGAATAGCACCTTCCAATTCCATAGGCCTTGCTTTTGTTTCCGATGAAGAAACGTCCAGCAAAATGGGTCTGCGCTATATGCTTAAATGCCGCAATCACCCTTTTAAAAAAGATGATCTGATTATTGTTCCCGACGGCGGAAACCCCAGGGGAACGCTAATAGAAGTTGCCGAAAAAAGCATGCTTTGGCTTCGTTTTAAAACAAGAGGCAAGCAATGCCACGCGTCTATTCCGCAACTGGGAAAAAACGCTTTTGTCGCGGCATCTCACCTGGTAACGCAACTGGCTTTACTGAAAAAACGGTATCCTAAATCAGACAGTCTTTTTAAGCCTCCCACAAGCACATTTGAACCAACAAAAAAAGAGGCTAACGTGGGCAATGTGAACACGATTCCCGGAGAAGATGTCTTTTACCTTGATTGCCGCATTCTTCCTCAATACAAATTAAGCGATGTTATGTCAGAAATTAAAAAAATAACCCGTGCGACGGAAAATAAATTTAAGGTAAAAATCGAAATATCGGAAGTTCAGAAACTTCAGGCGCCCAAACCAACTCCTTCCGACGCGCCTGTGGTCAAAGCGCTAGAAAAAGCGGTTAAGAGCATCTATCGCACTAAAGCCACCGCGGGCGGCGTGGGCGCCGGAACTGTAGCCGCTTTTTTCCGCAAGAAAAATTACCCGGTTGCCGTATGGTCAAAAGAAAACATGAACGCGCATCAACCTGATGAAAACTGCACGATTGACAACATGCTTAGCAATGCGAAAGTATTCGCGCATATTTTTTTACAGGATTAATTTGTATTGCTTTGCCTTTATCAAAATGGTAAAAGTTCACCAGGTAAAAGCAATAAAATTAATGAATTTAAACGATAATTTCAGAGGCAAAAAGACTTTTTGAATGAAATAGATAGACAGAACGCCACAGAGAAAATCTCCTTTGATGATCAAAATCTAATGAAAAATCTCTGCGGCGAACATGATAAAAATTTAAAGCTTATCGAAAAGCTTGAACCGGTAAAAATAAAGGCGTGGGGCAATAATCTATCAATTTCCGGTAACGACGGAAATGTGCAAAAAATCAGCACCATGCTTCGTCAGCTCTACTCAATAATGGACAAAGGATGGCGCATTCATCCATCGGATATTGATTACGCCCACCGCATTCTCTCTGAAGATATCACCTTTGAACTTGCCAACATTTTTCTGGATACTGTTTTCATTTCTTCTCAAAAAAGAATTATTACTCCCAAAAGCATCGCGCAGAAACTCTATATCGAACACATGAGAAATTTTGACATGGTTTTCGCCATCGGTCCAGCGGGCACTGGTAAGACTTATCTGGCTATGGCTATCGCCGTGTCATATTTGCTGGAAAAGAAAATCCAGCGCATCATTTTAGCACGTCCCGCGGTGGAAGCGGGAGAAAAACTAGGTTTTCTGCCCGGCGACATGGCAGAAAAAGTAAACCCTTACCTGCGCCCTCTATACGACGCGCTTTATGATATGATTGACATGGAAAGAGCTTCGGCTCTCATCAGCAAAGGCCTGATCGAAGTTGCGCCATTGGCTTTTATGCGCGGACGCACCCTTAATGATTCATTTGTTATTCTTGATGAGGCGCAAAACACTACGTCCGAACAAATGAAAATGTTTTTAACCAGGCTGGGGTTCGGCTCTAAAGCGGTAATAACGGGCGATGTTACCCAGGTTGACCTTCCTCAGGATAAAGGCTCCGGATTGATTGAGGCTGAATCAGTTCTGAGAAATATCGGCCGTATTCGTTTTGTTCATTTTTCGGAAATTGACGTTGTGCGTCACCCTCTGGTCAGCGATATTATTAAAGCTTATGCCGGTTTGGATAAGGAAAGGAAAAATAATTTCAGAAAATAAAAATTATGAATATCCTCATTTCACTTAAAAACAAATCAGCAGAGCTTTTTGACAGATTACTCGAGAAGCATAAAAACGCTCTTGCTCTTTTCACCAACAGTTCTTTTCAAAAATGGACAATCGTAACCGTTCTTTGTTTAACTTTGGCTTTTATTCTAGCGCCGGAATTACGCTTGTTCGCTCCTAAATTTGAACAGGGGATGATCGCTGAACGTGATATTAAGGCTGACCGTGAATTCCGTGTCGAAGATCAAAAAGTTACAGAAGAGAAAAAAAAGGAAGCCGCGGACAGCGTTCTACCTGTTTTTGATTATGACAGTAAAGCTTCAACAAGTATAAGGATTAAACTCGCTAACTCTTTTTCGCAAGCCGCCAAAGAATTAAAAAGCGTGCACTCAGAAAATCAAGATGATAACTCACTTTCTACTATACCTGTCTCGCAGCGGCGTAAACGAAATCTCGAAAATAATCTGGGCATTCCTTTAACCATTGAAGAATTTTATGTTTTAAGAGAGAAAAAATTCTCCCAAGCACTTCAAAGTAATCTTCACCGTTCTATTTCCTACTTTTATGACAATAAATACATAACAAACACACCTTTCGGCAAAGATGAAAAAGATAAAGGCATAACAATAAGGGATTTAAGCACGCAAAACGAACAGGATATTAAAGACTTATCAGCTATTTATAACATCCAGGAAATTGATGCTGCTCTTTTAAGAAGAGTTAACGCGGTTTTCAGCTCTGATTCCTACACTACCAGGAGAGTTATTTTTTCCATAGCAAAAAAACTGATTAAACCAAATATCACATTAAATAAAGAAACAACGGAAAACAAAAAGCTCGCGGCTATTGAAGAAGTTAAACCTACTTTTTTTATTGTGCAGAAAAATGAAATGATCGTCCGGGAAGGTGAAAAAATAGTCTATAACACACTTCTCAAGCTGGATGCTTATTATAAATCTTCCGGAGAATATAAATTTTCCGGATTTAACGTTTTTCTCGGTATTTTCTTTACCGCTCTCTTCCTTTCCGTAATCTTGTATTTCTGGCGTACCAGAAACTGGGCAAAGCCTTCAACCCGATCTAACCTTGATTTTCTTGTCATGGGCATTCTGGCTATAATACAAATACTATTCATAAAGGTTGGAATATTTCTTGCCCTGGCCACTAACAGAGCGTTTCCATTGATACCTGTGGAGGCATGCTACTTTGCCATTCCTTTCGCTTTGGGCGCGA
This sequence comes from Syntrophaceae bacterium, assembly GCA_016928765.1. Taxonomy (GTDB): domain Bacteria; phylum Desulfobacterota; class Syntrophia; order Syntrophales; family Smithellaceae; genus UBA4810. The sequence goes on along the minus strand of JAFGKC010000052.1, from coordinate 49 downwards.
TTATCACTGCCGTTTTAATAAATCGCAATGTCGCTTTAATTATCAGTGT
>JAFGKC010000051.1 GCA_016928765.1 Syntrophaceae bacterium | reverse complement strand
ATGTCCGCCGCGGTGGAAACAAGAGACCCTTATACTTCCGGCCATCAGCGAAGGGTATCTGATCTTGCGCGGGCTATTGCCAAGCAAATGAATCTTCCCGTTGATCAAATTGACGGAATTCGCATGGCCGCGTCCATTCACGACCTGGGAAAAATATCAATTCCCGCGGAAATTTTAAGCATGCCCCGAAAATTATCAAAACTGGAATTTGAGCTTATTAAAACTCATCCGCAGGCAGGCTTTGATATTATCAAAGACATTGATTTTCCCTGGCCTATCGCCGATATCATTTTACAACATCATGAACGTATTGACGGATCCGGATATCCCCAGGGATTAAGCGGCAAAGATATTCTTGTGGAAGCGCGTATTTTGGCGGTGGCTGATGTTGTGGAAGCAATGGCTTCTTATCGCCCATACCGTCCTGGGCTGGGATTGGATAAGGCGCTGGAAGAAATTGCTCAGAATAAAAATATTCTTTATGATGCCAAAGCTGTGGAAGCCTGCCTGAAGCTGTTTAAAGAAAAAGGATACAAATTGATAGAATAATTTTATCAATACGCTGAGTTTTCTTTATCAAAGCATCTCTACACGGAAGAAGCACAAATTAGAATATTCCTTCCAAAATTGTTCCACAATGAGGACATTTATTACCGCTTAGATAATTATTTATAATTCTGAATCCGTAGCGTTCAATTAAAAGCTGGCGGCAATTAAAGCAGTAAGTGTTTTCCCCCGCATCTCCGGGAACGTTTCCGCAATACACATATTTTAACCCCGCCTGCGTGCCGATTTGAGCCGCCCGGTGCAAAGAAGCGAGAGGCGTCGGGGGTAAATCACGACTTTTGAATTGCGGATGAAAACGGCTGATGTGCCACGGTGTTTCTTTTCCAAGCGACGCGATAAATTCCGCTATATCTTTTAATTCTTCTTCGCTGTCATTTAGCGTGGGAATAAGGAGCGTGGTAATTTCCACCCAAATACCCAAAGACTTCATTTTTTTTAAGCTATCCAACACAGGCGCAAGCTTCGCGCCGCATTGCTTTTTGTAAAATTCATCGCGGAAAGATTTCAAATCAACGTTAGCGGCGGATAAATACGGCGCGATCATTTCAAGCATATCCGGTGTCATGAAGCCGTTCGTGACAAAGATGTTTTTAATATCAACATCGTGGGCAATCTTGGCGGTATCGTAGGCCAGTTCAAAATAGATTGTCGGCTCAGTATAAGTATAGGCGATTGTCTTGCAGGCGCCTTTTTTCGCCTGCCGTACAATGTCTTGGGGAGAAACTTCATCGCCCGCTATCATGCGCGCGGCGCGCGGCATTTGTGATATTTCGTGATTTTGGCAAAAAGCACAGGCAAAATTACATCCCGCCGTGGCAATGGAATAGGAAGAAGAAGCGGGCAAAACATGAAATAAAGGCTTTTTTTCGATGGGATCAATATTTTCCGCCACCAGTGTTCCGTAAACCAGGGAATAAAGAACGCCGTCTCTGTTTTCTCTAACACCGCATATTCCTATCTGGTCAGGGTTGATTCTGCAGCGGTGCGCGCACAAATTACAACGCACATTCTGATCATCTAGCTTTTCATAAAGCAGCGCTTCTCGAATCATTTCTGTGTCTCTTGCAGCATATCCCGCGCTGTTCCGGGCGCCGGACGGCGGGCTTTTTCTTTTATATTGAAAGGTTCTATTAACGGGTGTTGGACCGTCCGATAGGTATATTTAACGGGGAAGATGAGTCCGGTGAAAGCGCCCAGAGGATTATTAATTACCGGCAGCATTTCTTCCAGTTCTTCAAAAAAACTGTACACAAATGCGGGAAAATAGATAACGCTCCCCCATTTGATTTCGGGATTGGCGATTATACTTCCCACCATTAATTTTATTTCATTTATGCTGTAAAAGCGTGTCTGTGTTGACAAAGGCATGCCGAAAAGTTCTTTTAGTTTTTGCCTGGTTCCGGCAAGCGAATAATTATTTATGAATCCGATAAAAACCCTTCCGCGGCAGACCCTGATTGCCTCGCTGATAACTTTACGCGGGTTGTATGAAGTTTCCAGAGCATTGATTACAGTTACAATATCGAACTCGTCATCGGAAAAAGGAATGTCTTCCGGCTGACCGACGATTAAATCCACTCCATGTCCTAATTTATTTATGGCGATATTAATTGATTTTGCGCTGGGATCGAGACCCGTTACCTGGCACCACTTCTCCTTAAATAATCGGAGGTGATTCCCCGTGCCGCATCCGATATCGAGCACTCTTTCGCCCGCTTCCGGCTTGACCATTTCAAAAATCAATTCTCTTTGGCGGGAAAAAAGGTAACGCCCCACCTGGGCTTGCAGATGAGCGTCTGGTGATTTTGCCGTATTTTGGTTGAAAACCATGGGATTTTTCCCCCGTCTAAAATGTATAGATTAAGGCTGAAATATCATAACTATATATCAAATTTTATTAATTATTTAAAGACATGTAATTATAACAAATTTTTTCAGCCGCCGATTTCAGACATGTCCCGCTGACATTTTCTTAAGTGTTCAGGGCCGCAGATTATGTCATGTCCTTTAGGTTTTAACGATATAACTTCTCGTATGAACTTTTTCAAATCGGCATCGCTGCAATTTTGCCTCAACATTTTTTTTAAATCAAATTCATCGTCTCTTAGCAGGCAGGAGCGAAGTTTGCCGTCGGCGGTAAGGCGCAAACGGTTACAGGTGGCGCAAAAATGGCCGCTTAACGGACTGATAAATCCGACTTCTCCCGCTCCTCCCCTAATTTTAAAAATCTTTGCCGGACCGTCTGCCTTGGTTTTTTTTTCTTCAACTTTTTCGAGTTTATAACGGCTCATGATCTTTTTCATAACCTGATCGATCGGCAGATAATTTTCTGTGTGAAAAGTATGCGCCTGACCAAAGGGCATCAGTTCAATAAAGCGTACCTGAAATGGTTTTTCAAAAGCGATTTTGGCAAAATCGAGAATTTCATCATCGCTGAAGCCGTTAATGACAACCGTGTTTATTTTAATTGGCGCGAATCCTATTTCCTCCGCTTTTTTTATTCCGCGCAATACCGCCTGTAAATCACCGCCACCCGTAACTTTCGCGTATTTTTCTTCATTGAGCGAATCAAGGCTGATATTGATACGGTGAATCCCCGCGTCGAAAATGCTTTGGGCAAATTCCTCAAGCAGAATGCCATTTGTGGTCAGGCTGATATCCCGCAGGCCTTTAATATTTTTCAAAGAGGAAATAAAATCGATAAAGCCTTTTCTTACCAGTGGCTCTCCGCCGGTTACCCGCACTTTGATAAGCCCCATATTCACGGCAACAGAAACTATTCGGATAATTTCTTCGTATCGGAGAATATCGTCATGCCCTTGCAGCGAAATTCCTTCCTTGGGACGGCAGTAAGTGCAGTGGAGATTGCAGCGATCAGTAATGGAGACGCGCAGGTAGTTAATTTCACGTTCGAATTTGTCCAGCATAAATATGTTTAAAAACCCAATCTTATTTACAGACAAATAGCATAATCGTCAAAACAATACAATGTATCGTTGGTTGTTGAATTTATCAGCGCGGCCATGATAGAAAAGACAAAGGCGAATGTTCTTGACAGAAAACAGGTTCTTTACTAAACAAAATTAAAGCTTCTATTCTTTCCGGCATTTTGTGTAATTCGTGTTAAAATAAGACAAAAAATAAATTGGAGAATTTATGACGAAGATACCTAT
>JAFGKC010000050.1 GCA_016928765.1 Syntrophaceae bacterium | reverse complement strand
CTTTCTCATCGGACACTCCTTTCTTCTTCATTGTATACCCATCTGTATACTTTTTGAAGTGTCCGTTAAACTGGGGTAGGTTCAGCCTGTCCCCTTTTTTCTTCAACGAATAATCGAATCGGTAAAATCATGAAGGAGTAATACCATGAAATCCAGCACAAAATACAAAACGAAAGGCAAGTTCCATCAGGTAAAGGGCAAGCTCAAGGAATCAGCCGGGAGGCTAAGCGATAATCCGGAGCTGGAAGCTGAAGGCACCGGGGAAAAGATGGCCGGAAATGTTCAGAAGAAATTCGGTCAGTTTAAGAAGGTTATGGGCAAGTAGTTGGGGCGGCAAACATCTTGCTTGTCCCTGGATTACTGGTTACTTTAGATTAGACATTAATACTAATAACTTAGCCCAGACACATGAAGTATGATAACCACACAGACTAATCAATTTAAGGAGGAGTACAAAATGGCAAAGAAAAGCAGAGGCGGTAGGATGACGGCGGCTAAAAAGCGCGCGGCAAAGAAGCCTGGTGGAAAAGGTCCGATAAAGGATCGTCCCGCGGGTAAACATATTATGAACACGTAAAAACCGTTTGCCCCGTTAGAAAAAGCAGATTTGTATTTTTTTCTAGCGGGGCAAAAAAGAAGAATGTATGGTTTCAAATTTTCTATTACCGTCAGACGGATCAAAAACGGCTCAAAGCGCAGCCCGGTACGCGGTTGACCTGGCAAAGCAGTTGAACTCCTCCATTATCGGCTTAAGCGTTATTGATCAACGCTCATTTATCACCCAGACCGTTTCCGCGTCAAAGACGGCCAGGCACAATATCCAGCCTATTGAAGATTATCTGAAAGAGGCGGCCGAAGGGTATGCCGGAGAAATAAAAAAACTGTGCGATAAAAGCGGTGTCGCAGCGAAGATTTCCATAAAGATCGGGCATCCGGTGGAAGAAATTGTCAAAGAGGCTAAGCGATCAAAGGCAGATCTTATTGTTATGGGCTCCCGTGGAAGAAGCGCCTTGTCGGTCACGATACTTGGCAGTGTTTCCTATGGTGTTCTCCATAATGATAAAGGCATCCCCACGCTCATTGTGCGGGGTTGATAGTCAGAATGAAAAAGCCATGGCGTATCAAATCAGAAAAAAATACTATACGACAATCGTCAAGCGTATCTTTTTTTGCTTGCTGTTCGTATCCATCGTGATCCCCAACATGGGATGCGCGACCTTGCCGAACGTCACAGACAAGATTGATGAGACGCCGACAACAGATGAACCGCGCCAAATCCTTTCATCCAAAGGCCTGTTATCTCCCGAGCAAAGCAAGGGTATCATGGAAAGGCTGAGGCAATCGGTCAACCCAACGGATATTCTGGAACGTCATACTGTCGTGGTAGAATCAGTCACCGAAAGTCCGCTCACCAAAGGTAACAAAATCACATTGCTTGCCGATGGCCCGGATGTCTATGCCGCCATGTTCAAAATTATAAGGAAGGCCAAAGACCATATCAACATTGAAAGCTATATTGTTGAAGATGATGAAACAGGCCGCAAGTTTGCCGACCTGCTGCTGCAAAAACAGGCAAAAGGTGTTCAGGTAAATCTCATTTATGACAGCTTCGGCAGCATGAATACGCCCGCTGCCTTTTTTCAGCGCTTGATTGACGGCGGGATTCAGGTAGTCGAGTTCAACGCGATAAATCCGTTGCAGGACGGGGGAAAATGGGGGATGACACACCGGGACCACCGCAAGATGTTAATCGCCGACGGCAAAGTCGCTATCATGGGGGGCGTCAACATCAGTGAGGTTTATTCGAGCATTCCCCTTAAACGCAGAAAAAGCAAAAAAACGCCAATTCACTGGCGTGACACGGACATTCAGGTTGAAGGCCCGGCCGTGGCCGAATTTCAGAAGCTCTTTATGGACACCTGGGAAAAGCAAAAAGGGCCAAAGCTTTCCAAACGAAACTATTTCCCCAAGCTGAAAGAATCAGGCAGCGCGCTGTTGCGGGTAATCGGCAGCACCCCGGGGGAGACCAACAGAATTCCTTTTATTGTTTATGTGTCGGCCATCTTTTTTGCCGAGCATTCAATTCACATGACCAATGCCTACTTTATTCCCGACAGCCAGATCGTAGACGCACTTACGGACGCGGCGCAGCGCGGAGTTGACGTAAAAATCATTCTTCCCGGAAATACCGATTCTCAATTGGCTTTATACGCGCAGAGACACTATTATTCCAGGCTTTTGAAGGCGGGGGTGAAGGTATACGAACACGGTACATCCCTGCTGCACGCGAAAACCGCGGTGGTGGATAAGGTCTGGTCAATCGTCGGTTCAACCAACATGGATAACATGAGCATGTTAACCAATGACGAAGTGAACGCGATTATCCTGAATAAGGAGTTTGCCGTTGAAATGGAGAAAATGTTTCTAGCCGACCTTACCAATTCGCAACAGATTCAATTGGCTGAGTGGAAAAATAGGCCCGTGTTGCAAAAAGTCAGATCGTGGTTTGTTAATTTATTTTCCCGCTGGTTGTAAGATAACCCTTCAAAAAATATTTATTTCACCTGTTCAGGCAATCGCGGCCTTTTTAACAAAAGCGCCGGGGTTTACAGCCGCGGGACTTACAGACAAATCAACATGAGAAAGCAGCGGGAAATGGTCGGACGGATAATATTTTTTCCATTGTGGCTGAATAATTCTTGCGTCCTGGACCCGGGCAGCAGCGGGGACAAAAATATAGTCCAGCTTGAACCGGAAAAAACGTTTGCGAAACCCGTGAAACGTGGCAATACGCCGGACATTTGGATATCGCTGGCGAAAGGTATCCATCAATGGTTCGGGATTGGGTACATTCCCTTTCGTTTTGACTCTTAAAGGAATTTTACCTTTTAAATATTTTATCGGTGTGCTCCTTTCGCTCGCGTTAAAATCGCCGGCCAGCACAAAAGGGTCGGCAAAAGGCCGCGCATGAATAAACTCGGTCAGTAAAACAACACTATTTTTTTGTGATCGCCGTGAAAGGTGATCCATATGGACATTATAAAAATAAAAGGCCTGTTCTGATTCTTTTTCAATCAGCCGCGCCCAAGTACAGGTTCGCGGAATGATATTTCCCCACCCTTTTGACCCCGGGCGATCGGGTGTGTCGGAAAACCAAAAGGTTCCTTCCGCGGATACGACAAACCTGGCCGCGTCATAAAAAATGGCCGTATGCATTCCTTTGCTGCCACCTTTATTTCCCATGCCCACCTTATCATATCCGGGCAGCATGGCGCTGATCTGGGATACTTGAAAGTCCACCGCTTCCTGCAGTCCCAAAACATCCGGACGATAATGATTCAAAAGTTCGCACACCCGGTCACGACGAAATTTCCAGTGATTTTTACCGTCTTTTTTCGTCCCGCGCCGAATATTAAAACTCATAACATTTAAGTTCAATCCGGCATGCGGCAGCAAATCAGAAAAAGGTTCCAGGGCGGCTTTTTTATTTTTCCGCAAGTGCTGGAAATCCCGCAGCCAGATAACCGGTCGGCGGATTTGCGCTATTGATTTTTTGGCGAAGGCGCGCGCTTTCGTTTTTTTTGTTTTCATCATACCTTATATAAACTGTTTCAGGCCTTTGAATTTTTGTCATTTTAAAAAAACCGCTACGGGAAATCTGCAATATCCCTAACTGCGTTTCGGGACTATTACTTCTTCCGGAGTTTACGCTGAGGCTAAGCTAGGTCGTTGAAATAAATGCGAAGCGGTTTTTTTCAATGTCTCTGTCCGGTTTGATGTTGAATGCCGCATTCAACACATAACTAATATAGTCATGATAAATTACAAAGCAAGTTATTATCAGCTATACATTAGAAATTACTGCGTTTTTTCTATTACGATGCGATGTCATTTTTTCTAAATAAATTTTAAATTTTGCGTCATTAATTATTTTGAATTGATTTTTTTAAAAATTCTGTATAATTCTAATTATATTAAGATATATGAGCATCGCCGGGATTATTCCGCACAGCAAAAATGTGCCGGAAGCGTGAAAGAATACCTTGTTTTACATTTAAGTAAAGACTTGTATATATAACATTATGAAAAAGGTAACAAAACCGGCTCTAAGCGATAATAAACGTGATAAGTCTTCCCCCACCCGGAGCAAAAGAGCGGACAAGTTAACAACGCTTTCTTTAGCCGGAAATAAACAGAAAACCTCCACCTTATTAAAAAACACGCGAGCTAAACAGAAGGACGATCTTTTTCCTATTGTCGGCATTGGCGCCTCCGCCGGGGGGTTGGAGGCACTCGAGCAATTCCTGAAGAAAGTGCCCGATAACAGCGGCATGGCCTTTGTCATTGTCCAGCATCTGGACCCGACGCACAAAGGGATCATGCACGAACTGCTTGGACGCGCCACCTCGATGGAAGTTTTTCAGGTCAAAGACCGGATGCAAGTAAAACCAAATTGCGTCTATCTGATCCCCCCTAATAAGGATATGTCTATTCTCCACGGCGTGCTGCATCTGTTCAACCCGACAGCTCCCCGCGGCCTGCGTCTTCCGATCGACTTCTTTTTACGTTCCCTTGCCGAAGACCGGCAGGCGTCTGGCATCGCGGTTATTCTCTCCGGCATGGGCTCGGACGGCACGATGGGGCTGCGAGCAATCAAAGAAAAAGCGGGATTAGCGCTGGTGCAGGAACCCGCGTCAGCCAAGTTCGACAGCATGCCGCGTAGCGCCATCGCGGCCGGACTTGCCGATATCGTCGCTCCGGCCGACGATTTACCCGGAAAGATTATCGACTATCTGCGCCACAACCTGGCCATTACCAAAAATGGTTTGCTTTTAGAGGAGAAGGACCAAAGCGCCCTGGAAAAAGTTCTTATCCTACTTCGGGCCAAAACCGGTCATGATTTCTCTATGTATAAGAAAAACACCGTTTACCGCCGGGTCGAGCGGCGCATGAGCATTCACCAAATCAACCGGATCGCGTCTTATGTCCGTTATCTGCAGGAAAATTCCCAGGAAATCGAACTCCTTTTTAAAGAGCTTTTGATTGGCGTGACCAACTTTTTCCGCGACGAGTCGGCATGGGAACATCTGCGGCTAAAGGACATTCCGGAACTGCTGAAAAACCGCGATGGCGGTCAGCCGCTGCGCGCCTGGTCGGCGGGATGCTCGACGGGTGAAGAAGCTTATTCGCTGGCTATTATTTTCAAAGAAGCACTCGAACAAATCAAACCCCCCAAAGATTTTACACTGCATATCTTTGCCACCGATCTGGATAGAGAAACGATCGACAAAGCCCGGCAAGGATTCTATCCGGACAACATTTCCGCGGATGTCTCTCCCGGGCGCCTGAAGCAATTTTTTAACAAGGAAGACGGCGGCTACCGGATCAAAAAGGAGATTCGGGATATGGTAACCTTCGCCACGCAGAACGTCATCATGGATCCGCCCTTTACCAAACTGGACATTCTCGTGTGCCGCAATCTTTTAATCTATTTGACACCGGAGTTGCAAAAAAAATTGCTGCGGCTCTTTCATTACAGCCTGAATGCGGGCGGTATCCTGTTTTTGGGAAGCTCGGAGACCGTCAGCACCTTCACCAATTTCTTCGCGCCGCTCGACATTAAGTCGCGGCTTTATCGGCGGCTTGAATCGCTCATGACTACCGAAATGCCGGCATTTCCCGCATTATTCCCCCCCGCCCCGGCGGGAGTTCCCAAGGAGTTATCGATGCTAAAACCTGTAACTAATCTACAGTCTCTCGCGGATAAGTTGCTCCTGCAGCACTTTTCCCCACCGGCCGTGCTGGTTAACGACAAAGGTGACATCCTTTATATCAGCGGGCGGACGGGCAAATATCTGGAGCCGGCATCCGGCAAGGCCAACTGGAATATTTTTGCCATGGCCCGTGAAGGGCTCCGTTTTGATCTCGGTAACGTCTTTCAAAAGGCGCTGAGACAAAAAGGAACAGTCACCGTCAGGGATATTACCATCAACGAAAACGGCAACTCGTTTACAGTCGATATAACCGCCCGGGCAATCCAGGAACCGGAACCACTGCGCGGAATGGTAATGATTATTTTTACTGATGTGGCGACTCCTCCGGCCCAGAAAAAGAAAATTGGGAACAGAAAAGCGCCCGCCAGCCAGGCCAAGGCTGGCGAACTGGAGCAGGAATTAGGGCGCCTGCGCGAAGAACTTCAGACTACCCGCGAGGAAATGCAGTCTTCGCAGGAAGAACTCAAATCCACGAATGAAGAGTTGCAATCCACCAACGAGGAATTGCAATCAACCAATGAAGAGCTGACCACCTCCCGGGAAGAGATGCAATCCATGAACGAGGAGTTGCAAACGGTGAACGCTGAACAGCAATCCAAGATGGATGAGCTCTCCCGGCTGAACAATGACATGAGAAATCTGCTCAACAGCACGGAAATTGTCACCGTGTTTCTGGATAACGATCTGCATATCCGGCGGTTTACCACCGGGGCGGATAAACTCTTCAACCTGATTCCAGGCGACGTGGGACGGCCGCTTTCCGATATCGTCAGCGGCCTGATTTATCCGGAAATGACCGAAGAAGCGCGGGAGGTGTTAAGAACTTTAGTCTTTTCGGAAAAACAGATCGCCACAACCGATGGGCGCTGGTATTCCGTGCGCATCATGCCCTACCGCACCACGGATGATGTCATCGGCGGATTGGTGATTACCTTTGCGAACATCACCGCGGCCAAGGCGCTGGAGGCCGAACTGCGCGAGGAGATTGAAAGGCTGAAGGATCAAAAAACCGAAGGCGGAAGAATAACGCAGAGACCAGGTTAAAATGTTTTTGCGGGAGAGCAAGGCGAACGAAGCAATCTCACAAGCTACCGTATATATGAGATTACCACGACGCCTGAGAGGCGTCCCGTAATGACAAGTGAGCAGGGCGCGTTTCCCAAACGCGCCGCCTGAGGACACGAAAGGCACGACTATGGGCACCATCAAAGAGAAGCGCAAGCCAAAAACGGCAGCCGGACTGCGCCGCGCGGCTCAGGAGAAGTTGAGGGCGAAAAAATCGCGGGTGGCGCTGCCCCGGAGCAGAGAATCCGCGCAAAAATTAGTCCACGAGCTTCAGGTTCATCAGATCGAACTGGAAATGCAGAATGCGGAGCTCAAGCAAACCAGGACTGAGCTCGAGGCATCCTTAGACAAGTATTCCGAACTCTATGATTTTGCGCCCGTCGGCTATTTCACTTTTGACGTGCAACTCCGGATACTGGAGGCCAATCTTACCGGCGCCAAACTTCTGGGCGTTGAGCGGCGGGGTCTGATTAATAAACCCTTCTTAAGCTTTATTTCTAATACGGACTCAAAAGAAATTTTCTCAAATCATTGTCAAACGGCGTTGCAGAAAAAGAAAGTTCAGACCTGCGAAATTCAGCTGACGAGAAAAGATGGCTCGGAGTTCTGGGCGGATCTCCAAAGCAGGCCCAGGGAAAATACCGAAGGGAAAATCGATCATCTCTGGACTGTGATCATGGATATTACCAGCCACAAAATGGCGATCAACAGGATTGAACATCTGGCTTCGTTCCCCCAACTCAATCCCAATCCAATCATTGAGACAGATTTGAAAGGAAAGGTCATTTACTGCAATAATGCGTCCCTGAAGATACTGCAGAAGTTAAACGCCCCGGACGAGGGCAGTATCTTTCTCCCGCCGGATTTTCCTGAAATATTAAGAAAGCTGTCCAAGGATAACGAGGGACGATATGAGCTTCGTGAGATAAAAATAGGCGAAAGGACATTTATCGAAAGTATCATCGCGCCGGCTGACCTGAAAGTAGTGCGTATCTACATACAAAATATCACCAGGAGAAAAGAGGCAGAAAAGGCGCTGCAACACGCTCATGACAACCTCGAAGAGCGCGTTGAGAAAAGGACAGGCGAACTCAAAGAAGCTCTTTCTGAAATCGAAAAGATGAAGGAAAGACTGGAAGCGGAGAATATTTACTTCCGCCACGAAATTAAGCTGAAGCATCAATTTGAGCATATTCTCGGACAAAGCGATGGTCTCAAGTATGTTCTTTACCGGGCACAACAAGTTGCTCCCATGGACACAACAGTTCTCATCCTCGGTGAAACCGGCACAGGAAAGGAACTAATCGCCTCCGCCATCCATGAAATGAGCCCGCGCAAGGAAAAGCCCCTGATCACCGTCAACTGCGCCGCCTTACCGGCCAATTTAATTGAAAGCGAATTATTCGGACGGGAGAAAGGCGCATTCACCGGGGCCGACGTCCGCCGGTTAGGCCGATTCGAGATCGCGCATCAGTCCACCATCTGCCTCGATGAGATCGGGGAGCTACCGCTGGAGTTGCAAGGCAAACTGCTGCGCGTGATTCAGAACAATAAGTTTGAGCGCCTGGGTTCGTCTAATACCATCTCCGTCGATGTGCGGATTATCGCGACAACCAATCGAAACCTGGAGGAAGAAGTACGCCAGGGCCGGTTCCGGCAGGATCTTTACTATCGGCTCAACGTCTTCCCCATCACCATCCCTCCCCTGCGGCATCGCAAGGATGACATCCCTTTGTTAGTCGATACTTTTGTCGAGCGCTTTTCCAGAAAACTGGGGAAAAAAATCACGTCGATCACAGACGAGGCGATGAAATCGCTGCAGGATTATCCGTGGCCCGGAAACATCCGCGAACTGGAAAGCATCATTGAGCGGGCGGTAATCCTTTGCGCCGGACAAGTTTTAGAACTGCCGGACAAACTGGAGACAACATCCGCCGTGATGTCATCCGCGCTGAGAACCCTGGAGGAGACGGAGAAAAGCCAGATTCTGAAAATCCTTACAGAAACGAAATGGCGTATCGAGGGAAAAGACGGCGCCGCGGAAATCCTGGGGCTCCACCCCAGCACGTTACGAGCCAGGATGCGCAAGCTCGGTCTATCCCGGCCGCAAACAACAGAACCATATTAGACCACCTGCCACCCTCAACATATTGCCGTTCCGCCAAATATTGAGGGCGCATATATCATTTATATCTTTCCGCTCTTCTCTTATACTCATCTAACAACCCGTTATTAAAGGAACAATCCAAACTTCTGCTTTTCTTTCCGCTATTGGCAGGCTCCTTGCTATTAGTATTTCCATAATACTTACAAACCTCAAAGAAAGAGAAGGCAGGAAAAAAAATATGGCGCTCACGCAGAAAAGATACAAAAACATGGATAGATTGTTAAGCGAAATTATTGAAGGCCTGGCTGCCGTGGCATTTTTGGGAGCATGCATTTTTTTGCTTGTCTCCTTTTGGGGAATCCTCAATCACGACCCTGTCCTTGCTGAGAAGCGCGTGGAGTTTTTACAGACAACCGCTTCTTTTAGTCCGGTTCCTTAAAACCATACAAGCAACCTGAAGCCGCGGCCTGTTCGTTTCGTTGTTTTGTTTTGTTGTTTGTGCCTTTCCGCGCTTCCGGTTAAACAAAGTTCTTATCAAAAAAGGAGGCAGCGATGAAAAGATTCATTATATATGTAGTGGTTTTAGTGATGATGATTGTATCTATCGGAGGATGTTTCGTGCCCTGGCATGGAGATGGCCGAGGCGGAAGGGATGGAAGGCATGATCGCGGTGGAGATCATTACAAAGATGGCGGTCATGACAGACGGCGCTAGAAAAGAATAGCGCCAACAAAACGGCTACTACTCGTAGTTAAATTAGATATGAATAAAGGAAACTAGAAAATGAACAAGGTACTTTTGGCAAAAATACTTTTGGTGATGGTATTTGTATTACCCGCTCCCGCGCTTGTCGGGGCAGATGAAGATGTTGTTTATCTGCCGCCTATCGCCTTTCCGGGACCGCCCCGTCTGGTGGCAATACCCGAGACCAATGTTTACGCTGTTCCCGATGTCAATGATGATATTTTTTTCCATGGCGGCTGGTGGTGGCGTCCATGGCAGGGAAAATGGTATCGCTCACGGCAGCCTGATTCAGGATGGGGCTACTATCGGGAAACTCCCTCTTTTCATCAAAGCGTACCCTCGAGCTGGAAGAATGACTACAGGCAGCGCCGTTGGCAGGGGCATCAATGGGAATACCAGCGAGTACCATACCTGCAAGTTGAAAAAAACTGGCAAAGCTGGGAAAGGGACAAACATTGGGAAAACCAAAATTATTGGGGTGTCCGTGATCTGAAGAAGCCACCAAAGCAGAAGCAACCCAGACAACAAAAATGACGATAAATATACCACACTGCCGGCCATCCTAACGCCGGCAAACTTAATAAGTTCTCTAAAGAATCTATTTTCTGTCTTTTCGGCAGAAAATAGATTCTAACTTATACTAAACACAGATGCCTTTCCCGCTTCATTTTATCCTCAGGTTCGAATACCTGTCCCAAGCATCAAGAGTTTTCGTTTTCCTATTAAACATGTTTAAGAAAAGATTAAGCCAGTCGAGGCGCGCGCAACGCCACCCTCAACATATTGAGGTTCCGTCAAATATTGAGGTTAAACACGCAATTTATACCCTTCTCCCGCCCTGCCCTCCTTATCTAACGCTTTGATATTAAAGAATTAATCAAGTATTCTGATTTTTTTCCCCCATTGGCAGGCTCCTTGCTCTTATCTACATGAAAGACGCTGAATAAGTCAAAATCAACGGGGGACAAAGTATGTGTGCACGGGCGCATCCGGCGAGTCCGGATACAGATGCCATTTTTGTCGGGTGGCAAAAATCGGGAAAGGAAATCTTCCCGCTCTTCAATATTATCGCCGCTGATCATCCATTGTGTCATTCTACAGTTACCGATGTAACTTTGCGTAAACTGCAATTACGGATTCCGCAAACCCCCTCTCCCTATCCTGAAACAGCACCCGCGCCATGGCATAATCAGGGAATCAATTTGAATAATCCCAAGACCGCCAGAGAAGCCATCGAGATGGCCGGATTGGATTACACTGTTTTGAAAAAGCAGTTGGAGTCAAAAGCGGGATTGAAGCAGGATGCGTATACAACCGTCAGAACAGATACCGGTGATATTCTGGGAGCCGTCAATAAGAATTATGAACCAATTCAAAACGCAGACGCATTCACCTTCTTCGACACACTGGTTACTGAAAATGAGGCGATCTACGAAACAGCCGGGGTTTTTGGCAAAGGTGAACGTATCTGGATTCTGGCAAAGCTTACGGGCTATCTTATGGTTCATGGCAACGATATCGTCAACAAATATCTCCTGCTCACCAACAGCCATGACGGCAGTTCACAAATCCGGGCAAGAGTTACGCCCATACGCGTCATTTGCAATAATACTTTGACGGCCGCTCTGCATGGAGCGGGAGACATTCCAATCCATCATATGCCAGACGCAGTTTATGATCTGGAACGAGCCCTCACCGTACTTGGACAGTCAATTTCCCTGTATGAACAACTCGATGCTGTGTTCAACAGTATGGCGTCTAAAAAAATTGCGGATGATCAACTGCGGGATTATGTGCGGGCGCTTGTTCCTGATAACGAAGAAATGCTCAACACGGTAAGAGCGGAAAAGATCCGAGATAGCGTGCTTCATCTGCATGAGTCCGGCCTGGGAGCGCATCTGGCGCGAGGGACCGTTTGGGGGGCTTTCAACAGTGTGGCTGAATATACGGATCACATGATGTCTGGCGAAGATGAAGCGACACGATTGAATTCTATTTGGTTTAGACGCGGAGCGCAATTAAAGGCGAAGGCGTTCCGCCTCGCCGAGCGGATGATGCGGGCATGAACACGCAAATGCGACAATTAACCATTGGACGGTCATCTGACCGGTTCAGACACGCTTACAGGAGACGCGCTATGAATAAAAGTCTTTTTAGCGAGACCAACGAAAATGATGACGTGATAGATATCCTTACCAGGATTTTTGCTTACATTTCTGTCTCCTCTGCCGTGTTGATTGTTGCCGTTGCTCTATGGACGATATTTGTAAAAAATTGATTATTTTTAAAGAGAAAGTATCTTTATGAAAAAAGAATTGAATATTATCGGTATTATTCCCCAATACCCGCGGCATTCACAAAACAACATTTACGCGAAGATCAAAATGCCGCCGGTGGGTATTTTGTCCGTCATGAGCCAGCTCACCAATCATCCCCGCTGCAAAGACATTTACGCGATTGATGAAAATAATTACAGCGGGCCGCTCGATAATCAGGGCATGCCTGATCATTCCTTTTTGCAGGCTCGGCAGCCCGCGCACCTGGCACTCTTCTACGGCGGCATGAGCAATTCGATCCCCCGACTTTTTTCGGTAGCCCGGCAATATCATGATTTTGGCGCCATCACCATTGCCGGCGGCAGTCATGTCGATGCCCTGCCGCAGGAAGCTCTTCAATCGGGAATTGACATTGTCGTACATGGCGAAGGAGAAGAAACAATTATCGAATTGCTTGCTTTATTGACGGCAGATAACGGCAATGTTTCTTTGAACCGTGCCGATTTAGCCGGCGTTTTGGGTATCAGTTTTCTTGATGACGCTGGCGCTTATGTCAAAACCGGCAAACGCCAGCCAATCGCCAATCTTGACGAAATAACCGATACGGATCTGACTTTAGTCAAATTTCTGAAAAGAAGATGGAGTGCTATCCCCATTAACAGAGGCCGCGGCTGCAATTTTAATTGCGAATTCTGTGTCGTGAACAGGCAATACGGGCGCTATAAAGCCGCTTCGGTAGAGACTGCCCTGCGGCAGGTGATTAAATATACCGATATGGGATACAAAAACTTTTTCTTCACCGATGATAATTTTGCCCAGAATCCCGCCGAGGCTATCGCGCTATGCAACGCGATTGGCGGCTATAAAAAGAAATTCCGTAAAAAAATAGAAATCATTGTTCAGGTGCGCACAGAAGTGGCGGAAAACGACGCGCTGATTGAGGCCATGCGCCGGGCCGGCGTTGTCATGCTGGCCATTGGTTACGAAAGCCCCATGAACGACGAACTGAAGGCAATGCGCAAGGGCGTGACGGTGGAAAAACTTATTGAGCGTTCCCAAAAATTATCCAAATATTTTTATCTGCATGGCATGTTCATTTTCGCCTATCCCAAAAATAATCAGGCGCGGGAAAATGCCCGCTTCACGATTAAGAATTGGGCTGAATCATTTAAAACGTTTATCAAAAAAGCGAAAATTGACACGATTCAGCTGCTCAATGCCGTCCCTCTTCCCGGCTCGGAGCTGAGAGCCAGACTGGCCAGTGAAGGCCGTCTTTTGCCTTTGTCAATGGCGGGCTGGGATAAATATGACGGCCTCTTCCTTTGTTATGATCCGAGACCGGACGGGCTGGACCCCAATGATCTGCAGATTATGCCCAAGCTACTGATGAAAAAAAAGTATCTCGGAGGATTCATCAGCCGGAAATTAAATTATGGCAACTGGCTGAACTGGGTTTATCTGGCTACCATCGGCTTTCCTATCCAGTTTGTCCTGTTTTATTCCCAGTGGTTTGCGCGTCATTTTCTGGAAAGACAAAGAGCGAAAAAAGTGATGGGGCAGGATCTGCCGGTGCGCAATCTGTTTACCGCTCCTCTGGCAAATGCCTGGAAAGATATAAGACGAAGGTGGAGAAATCTGTTTGTTAAGACATACGCGGGCGCGATTATAAAGCGGTGGTTTAGAGAATATCAAGGCAGCGAATACATAAACGCGTTGCGGCGGCTGCGCGTTTCAGGAGATTGAGCGCTGTATAAAAATATATCTGCCTGAATAGAGGTTCTTTATCATGATTCTTGTGATCACAAAAATGAATGTCCTCCCTGAAAGGCGCATGGAGTTGACACAGACGATTACTTCACTGTCCTCTTTCACCAGGGCGGAGAAGGGATGTGCGTACTGTGAATTCTGCCAGAATATCGAAGATAAAAACAGACTCTTTCTTCTGGAAGAATGGGATACCGAGGAGAACCTTATGACCCACCTGAAGTCGGAGCATTTTAGCGTGCTTTTGGGGGCTATGAGCTTTCTGGCCCAACCTTATAGAAGGACGTTCCACACCACTTTTCATCCATTAGGGATGGGAAAGATTGAGACATTAAGGTCGTGAAGTTAATGAAAAGCCAGAAGATATCGGGCAATTAACGTTGTGGACCAAAGATTTATCGCTGGTTTATTCAAAAAGTAAGTAAGGAGGTGAGCGTTTGTTAATACGAATTATTCGTAACAATAACCAGCACGACTACGTCATGGATTTTATGCTCGACAGCTTAATTGATTCGAAAAAAATTATTAAATTCAAACGTAGCACAGGCTGGGTAACTATAGGAATAGACCCGATAAGGACAAACACGCATCATAGCTCCTTTAACGGTACTGATAGAAGAACTGTTCATAGTTCGACATTTGTCCATCACTATCTTAGCAGTAATCCGTGATTAATGGGCATTGCGCGGGCTTTAATATGACCGGATTTTATGTGTCTGGTCATAGTTAATAAAATTGATTGTGCGCTTTGTCTTCTTGCCCCATCGCTGGCCGTGATGGTTTCGCGAGTACGGGCAGCGGCAGCGAGCAATCAGAAAGGAGGCTCAAATGTTGTGGACGATTCTTGTGATCTTGCTGATTTTGTGGCTGCTGGGATTGATCAGCGGCTACACGATGGGCGGCGCCATTCATATCCTGTTGGTCATTGCCGTCATTGTATTAGTGGTAAGACTTCTTCAAGGAAAAAAAATATTGTAGCGGCCTAGGCCCCTTCCCTGAGAAGTAACGTATTTGGAATGGATACGGACAGCTATGTTCAGAAAGATTTTACCGAAGGTTAGGATACCTTAAGTAAGAACAGGTCTCTTAATGAATCACTAAACAATAAAACTTACTTGAGAGGAGTAACCGTTATGAAAAAGAGAAATATTGTTGTCTGTTTTATGGCCATGCTGCTGCTGATCGCCGTCATCGGCGCCTGCGCATCGACAAGCACGCGGGAAGGCACAGGTGAATATATTGACGATTCGGTCATCACGACCAAAATAAAATCAATGCTGGCCGCGGATGATTTTTTAAAGTCATTCAAGATCGGCGTTAAGACCTACAGGGGCGTTGTGCAGCTGAGCGGCTTTGTTAACTCCCAGAAGGCCGTCGATAAAGCGACTGAAATTGTGAAGAGCGTTAAAGGAGTTAAAGATATAAAAAATGATCTAATCGTGAAATGAGCGCGAGCTATTCTTTTTGCGCCATTACACTTAAGAGAATGGGAGGTTCTATGAAACCAAAGATAATTATCGCGGTCATCCTGATCATTTTTGGCATCGCGGCGTTAGCCTACCAGGGCATCACTTACGTAACCAAAGAAAAAGTTGTGGATATCGGCCCCCTCGAGGTGACGTCTGAAAAAACCAAAACAATTCCGCTGCCGCCTATTGTGGGCGCTATCGCGCTTGTCGGAGGCATTGTGCTGCTGGTCGTGGCAAGAAAAGACTAAGGAGAGATAAAATGAAAAAGTTGTTTTTCGGAGCAGTGCTTTTGGCGCTGGTAATTGCATGCCCAATTTCACCTGTAATAGCGGCGGGAGGAAGAATGGATGTAGGTGTGAGTGTTCCTCTGCCGCCACCCATCGTCTTTGTCGCGCCTCCAGCGATGGTAGTGATACCGGAGACGTATGTTTACATCGTCCCTGATGTCGATGTGGACATTTTTTTCTACGGCGGCTGGTGGTGGCGTCCGTGGGGAGGACGCTGGTATCGTTCACAGCGCTATGATTCAGGCTGGGGCCACTATCAGGGAACTCCGTCTTTTTATGGACATGTACCCTCAGGCTGGAGAAATGATTACAGGCAAGGCCGCTGGAAGGGGCATCAATGGGACCGCCGCAGAGTCCCCCACCAGGAAGTTCAGAAAAACTGGCAAGGCTGGGAAAGAGACAGACATTGGGAAAAACAAAATCATTGGGGCGTAAAAGGATTGAAGAAACCCCAACCCCAACAGAAATACCGGGATGACCAGCGTCGTCAAGAGAAAAGCCGTGACCGGGATAGAAGAGATAGAGATAGACGCGATAGGAGATAGGATTACAGGTGTTTCACCGCGTTATTAATAATATTAAACAACAAATTCATCAGGAGGATAAAAATGAAAACGGTATCAGTAAAGAAAGCGCTCATGGTTTTAGTTACTTTATTTTTGGCAAGTTTAATTATTGGGTGTGCCGGCATGGAAAGAAGACCCGCGCACAGAGGTGGATACTCACACTATCCCACGGAATTAGTCGCTGCAGACAGGGCGCTCGATGAAGCGCGTCTGGCGGGTAAAGACAAACAATGTCCGTCAGAATTTGATGCGCAAAAAGGAATGGTGGACAAGGCTTACGCGCTCTATATGGCCTGCCATACCGAAGAAGCGATTGCTATGGCCAGGGAAGCAACCGCCAGAATTAACGCTCTTTGCCCGGCAAGTCCAAGAGCAGCAGTGGCACCTGCGCCGGTTGTGGGAAAGGTGATCGCTTATGAGGACATCCATTTCAAATTTAACCAGTCGACACTTTCTCCGGAAGCGCAGACAATCCTGAAAAGGAATGTCCAGGTATTAAACGCTAACCCTAATACTAAAGTCCGCATTGCAGGGTATGCTTCTGCTTCGGGAACCGCAGAATACAACCAGCGGTTAAGTGAAAGAAGGGCAAACGCCGTCCGGGATTTCCTGATTAACGAAGGCATAGCACGAGACAGAGTCTCCATAATCGGTTATGGCGATACACGTCCGGCAATGCACGAAGATAAGCCTAAAGATATTCGCTCAGACGAAGCAAAGGCAAACATGAGAGTTCGTTTCGAAATTATCGAGTAACGGGCGCATAGGGGCAATGGCCGGGAAAAGCATTTTATATTTTCCCGGCCACTCGCTTCCGAAAATAAATGACAAGATGTTATGTGCTGAACAAACAGACTCTATCTTTTCTTTTAAAGACATAAGGAGGCAAGAGATGAAAAGAGCAATAAAAAATAAATCCAGGGAGCTTACCGTTATCCTGAGAAAGAACAGTCTCGATATTGCAATCTTGGCGACGCTGCTCGTAATTATTGTGTTTATCAGCGCGTCGACTTATCTTTATCTTCAATCACCATCACCAATAGCTTTCCGACCGGAAGTGACAGAATATTTCCAGCAAAAGCAAGCTAACCGGGAATTAAAGACGTTACAAAAATATGCTGCTCGTGGGGAAATGGTTGTTGCTGAAGAAGCAATGATAACCTCCCCTTACGAGAAACAGGAAAACAAACCTGCTTCCGTTAAGCAACCAAAAGCGGCCAAACTTATTGCCGAACAGGGGAAAGATAGCGAGCAGGTGGCGTCATTAGCGCCGGATAAAGAACCGGCAGGAAAATGACCCGTCCCGGAACAGGATGCTAAAATCGATGCACAAATATTTTAGGCTACATCGGCGATGAAGTTTCATCTTATTGGTGCCTATCCCAAACGGCTTAGAATGCTTTATGCATTTAATTTTGTCGGCCTTGCTCTTTTCGTCGAGAGCGTGTCTGAAACATTCCTTCTCATAGATTTCTCATTGAGCACATAAATCTTCCGTAACCGGCCAAGTTGGTGCCGCGTGACATATCGAATAGATAGAACGGAGAAACAGACATTTTTGCCAGAATTTCCATTTTAATATTTTCATTTGATTAAGCTTTTATACATTGCCCTCAAGGCGCTGTCAGCGTAATAATTCTGGAAGCCAAAATGAAAGCTAATCTGAGCGGGTCCCTGGTTGATAATATCGATATTGATGTTTTGTTCCTTAAGAGCCGTTGAAGCTTGCGCGATAACACCAGGATGATTTTTCATTCCGATACCAACGGGAGAAAGAATAGTAATATTGTAATTAAACTCTAGCGTGTCAGGCCTGAATTCTTTTTCAATTTTCTCTTTAATGTCCTCCGCAAACCCGACCATGTCATTCTGATTTAAAAGAATGGCTACGTCGTCCCTGTCAGTCGGATAGTGATAAGTTTCGATGCCGTAATCCTTGATTACGCTCAAAAGATCATGAACAAAACCGATAGCCTCCCCCGCACCGTCGCGCTCAACATAAAGATAAGCGATATCATCTTTTCGCGCGATACCGACTACAACTTCCTCAGGAACACGTTCGGATACAATCAGCGTTCCTTCCGAAGCAAGATTGTTCGTATTTCTGATCTGTATCGGAATATTTCTTTTCTTGCAGTTCACCATCGCGTCATAGTGAAAAACATCAAAACCTTTTGACGAAAGCAGGCGTATCTCTTTATACGTCAGACGGGAAATAACTTTTGCTTCAGGAATAAGGCGCGGGTCCACTTGGTAAATTCCATCCGTGTCTGTCCAGTTTTCGTAAAGAGCCGCTTCGATGGCAAAGGCT
>JAFGKC010000049.1 GCA_016928765.1 Syntrophaceae bacterium | reverse complement strand
GGAATATGAAGAGCATATTCGCGAGCATAAATGTCGCGCCGCCGTTTGCTCGGCAATGTTCAAATCTCCCTGCCAGCACACCTGCCCTATTGAGATGGATATACCTTCTTATATAGCGTTAGTTAAAGCGGAAAGATTTGATGACGCTTATAAAATATTATTGCAGACCAATCCCTTCCCTTCTGTCTGTGGTCGAGTTTGCGATCATAAATGTCAAAGCAAATGTCGTCGCGGCAACCTAGACGAGCCTGTCGCGATTAAATTTTTGAAAAGATTTATTACCGATAACGCGCCCCGTCCTCAGATTGAAGCTGTTCCGGTAACCAGAAAAGAAAAAATAGCCGTCGTCGGAGCTGGTCCCGCTGGACTTACCGCCGCGCGCGATCTGGCCACTCGTGGCTACAAGGTCACTGTGTTTGAAGAATTAAACAAAGCCGGCGGCATGCTTTATTGGGGCATTCCTTCTTACCGCCTGCCCCGAAACATTTTAGATGGTGAAATTGACGATATCCGTAAGCTGGGCGTGGAAATCCGCCTCAACACACGGATCGGCAAAGATATACCTGTAGCGCAGCTCCAAAAAGATTACGATTATATATACCTGGCCACCGGCGCTCACAAAAGCCAGAAAATGGGCGTCCCCGGTGAAGATCTGAAAAATGTCTTCGGCAGCGTTGAGTTCTTACGCGATTTTAACGCCAATGAAGATAAATGGTTTAAAGGAAAACTTTCATTGGGCAAAAACGTCGCGGTAATCGGCGGAGGAAATTCCGCTATTGACGCGGCGCGCATCGCTTTGCGTCTGGGCGCTAGCGTAACAATATTATATCGACGGCTCAGACAGGATATGCCTGCCGCCGAAGAAGAAATCAAGGCCGCGGAGGAAGAAGGAATTAAAATTGAATACCTTGTTGCTCCGCTGAAAATCGAAGGGAGCAGAGGAAAGGTTAATTCCATAACCTGCCAGCGCATGAAACTGGGAGACTTTGATTCCAGCGGACGCAAAAGACCGGTTGCCGTTGAAAATTCTGAATTCACGCTGAATGTAGATGCCGTTATCGCCGCCATCGGCCAGGTTCCCGACATGAGCTTTATGGACGCGAAAAGCGGCGTGGAAATCAACAAATGGGATTGCTACAACGTAGGCAATGTCTATAAATCACGCACGGCCAATCCTAAATTCTTCGCGGGCGGCGACGCCGTTACCGGCCCGGATACAGTCATCGCGGCTATCGCCGCCGGGCATCAGGCTGCCGATGATATTGACGCGGCTATACGCAAAGCAAACAATGAACCGGCTTATGAAAAACCAACACAGGAAAAAATTGACGTGCCACTGGTTATTGATGAAGAAACCGTGGAAACACCGCAAGCGCGGATGCCGGAAATGAACGCCGAAAAACGAAAAATGAGTTTTGCCGAAGTTGAACTTGGTTTCAACCGTGAAGACGCTATCAAGGAAGCTTGCCGCTGTCTGCGCTGCGACGCGGAACTTTAATTAAGATTTGAATATATGAAGTCAAGGAGCAACACATGGAGAAAAAAAGAATACCTTTAACAATAGACGGTAAAAATATTGAAGCCAAAGCCGGCCAGACTATTCTGGAATGCGCCCGGGAAAACAGCATTTTTATACCCACTCTTTGTCATTACGAAAAAACTACAAATGTCGGCGCCTGCCGCGTCTGCGTAGTGGAAGTGGAAAACGCTCGCTCTCTGGTCGCCTCTTGCTGCATGCCGGTAAGCCCGGGCATGATTGTACACACAGATACACCGGCTGTCCGCGCCGCCCGGAAAATGATTGTTGAACTTCTGTGGTCATCCGGAGATCACAATTGCCTGACCTGCGAACAAAATGGACAGTGCGAACTACAAAATCTTGTTTACTGGCTGCAAATTGAAAAACCTCGGTTCGAAATAAACCCTCCCGGCTATGCAATAGAGGATAATAATTCCATGATACAGCGCGACCTGAATAAATGCGTGTTATGCGGCCGCTGCGTGCGCGCCTGCAATGAAATTCAGGTAAACGAAGTGCTGGACTTTGCCATGCGTGGCTCTCACGCCAAAGTAGGCCCCGCTTTTGACGCGGATTACATTAATTCAAACTGCGTTTTCTGCGGCGAGTGCCTTCAGGTTTGCCCCACAGGGGCGATTACTTTCAAGCAGGCAAAATTTGCCGGACGCCCCTGGGAATTGCAGAAGACGCGCACGACCTGCACCTATTGCGGTGTCGGCTGCCAGATGGATGTTTTTGTTAAAGACAATAAAGTTGTTAAAGTATCGGGCAATCGTGAATATGGAAAACCAAACGAAGGCTCTCTTTGCGTCAAAGGCCGTTTTGGAATGGATTTTATCCAGCACCCCAGTCGCTTAAAGAAACCTTTAATGAGACGAAAGAAGAATGATGAATTAAAGGAAGTTAGCTGGGAAGAAGCAATATCATTTATTGCCGATAAACTTTCCGCGATAAAAAATAAGAATGGCCCGGATAGCATCGCCGGCCTCGCTTCCGCTCGCTGTACTAATGAAGAAAATTATCTTTTCCAAAAATTCATGCGCGCGGTGATCGGCACTAATAATGTCGACCATTGCGCCCGGCTCTGACACTCCGTAACTGTGGCCGGTCTGGCCGCAACATTCGGCAGTGGCGCGATGACCAATTCCATCGAAGAATTGGAATTTACGGATTTGATTTTAGCGACGGGAACAAATACCACGGAAAACCATCCCGTAATCAGCTCTTTTATAAAGCGGGGCATCCGCCAGCAGGGTGTAAAGCTGATTGTAATTGATCCGCGGGAAATCGATTTGGTCAAATACGCCAACATCTGGCTTTGCCAGAAACCTGGCACAGATGTTGCTGTATTAAACGGGTTAATGAATGTAATTATTTCCGAAAATCTTTACGCGAAAGATTACGTGGCCGAGCGCACAGAAAATTTTGACGCACTAAAGGATGTTGTTTCCAAATACACGCCGGAATACGTCGAGAAAATTTCCGGCGTCCCGGCAAATGATTTGAAAAAGGCGGCGCGTATGTATGCTAAAGCCAACCGCGCCAGTATAGTTTATGCCATGGGAATAACTCAACATATCAGCGGCACCGATAATGTTAAATCTGTCGCCAATCTTGCCATGCTTTGCGGCAATGTCGGCATAGAAGGCGGCGGCGTCAATCCTCTGCGCGGCCAGAATAATGTGCAGGGTGCCTGCGATATGGGCGGCTTGCCCAATGTTTATCCCGCCTATCAACAGATAGCTGCGGAAGACGCGCGCAAAAAATTTGAAGCGGCATGGGGGGTAAAACTCTCCACTAAACCCGGTTTAACATTAATGGAAATTATGGCTGCCGCCGGAAAGGGCGAAATTAAAGCTTTTTATATTATGGGCGAAAATCCCCTTCTTTCCGATCCTGATCTCAAACATGTGGAAAAAGAATTGCGAAATCTCGATTTGCTGATCGTTCAGGACATTTTCCCCACAGAAACAACAAAGCTTGCGGACGTTGTTCTACCCGCGGCGAGCTTTGCCGAAAAAGAAGGAACCTTCACCAACACGGAACGCCGCGTTCAGCGCGTCAGAAAAATAGTTGACGCTCCGGGAGAAGCAAAAGCGGATTGGGAAATAATCAGTGACATCTCCACAAAAATGGGCTATCCAATGAAATACGTTTCTGCGAAAGAAATTTTCGCCGAAGTTATCAAGCTAACACCAAGTTACGCCGGAATGACTTATGAACGTCTGGAAAAAGAAGGACTGCAATGGCCATGCCCCACTGCTGACCATCCGGGCACTAAATTTTTACATAAAGATAGATTCTCACGTGGTTTGGGTCTCTTTAGCGCCATTGAATATATTCCGCCCGCGGAATTGCCGGATGAAAAATACCCTCTCTTTCTCTCCACAGGGCGTGTAATGTATCATTATCATACTGGAACAATGACACGTCGAGCGGTTGGCCCCTCTGAGCGTTATCCCGAAAGTTTGGTGGAAATTAATCCTGCCGATGCGGAAAAGCTGGGCATCTCTGAAGGACAATTAGTTAAAGTTACTTCCAGACGTGGTACGATTGAGACCAGAGCTAAGATTACTCAAAAGAGCACCCCGGGAACAATTTTTATGAATTTCCACTTTGCCGAGGCCGCTGT
>JAFGKC010000005.1 GCA_016928765.1 Syntrophaceae bacterium | reverse complement strand
GCGAGTAAGAGGAAAAATTTCGGGCACGCAGGAAAAGCCGCGCCTTTGCGTATTTCGCACTGACAAGCATATTTATGTTCAGGCGATCAATGATGTCCAGGCGAAGACTTTGGCGACTGCTTCAACATTGTGCAAAGAAGCGGCGGATAAAATCAAAAGTAAGAAAAAAACAGACGCGGCAGGCGAAGTGGGAAAGTTGATTGCCCATCGTCTGATTTCTATTGGAATAGATAAGGTGGTTTTTGATCGCGGCCGATTTCTTTATCATGGCCGCGTGAAAGCTTTGGCCGAAGCGGCGCGAAATAGTGGCCTGAAATTTTAGGAGCGAAAATACATATGGCAAGGGAAAAATCGTTGGACAAAAATGAATTTAGGGATATGGAGCTCCTCGACAGGGTAATTACTATTAACAGAACCGCAAAAGTTGTTAAGGGAGGAAGAAGATTCCGTTTCAGCGCGATTGTTGTCGTAGGTGATGGAAAAGGTATGATTGGCACTGGATTGGGTAAGGCGCACGAAGTTCCCGAAGCTATACGCAAGGGGATGGAGATGGCCAAAAAAAATATGAAGAAAGTTGCCATTACCAATAAAACTATTCCTTATGAAGTTGTTGGCAGTTATGGCGCGGGTAAGGTATTATTAAAACCGGCATCTGCAGGAACAGGACTAATTGCTGGCGGAGCGGTAAGAGCCGTTTTGGAAGTAGCCGGTGTCAGCAATATTCTGACGAAGTGTTTGGGATCACATAACCCCCATAACTTGGTTAAAGCGACTCTCGATGGTCTTTGCCAGTTACGAGATCCGGAAGAAATTGCCGCGCAACGGGGCAGATAATCGTAATGATAGTATGATGAGGTAGTGCAAAGTGAGCAAGATGGTTAAAGTTAAAATGATTAAAAGTGAAATCGGCCGGCCCGAGAAGCAAAGAAAAGTTTTGCGAGGCCTGGGGCTTAATAAATTAAACAGCTGCGTAACCTTAAAAGACACGCCGGAAATACGCGGTATGATAAATAAAGTTATTCATCTGGTTTCTGTTGAAGAGGTCAAGGGGTAAAATATATGGACTTGAGTTTGCTTAAAGCACCTGCCGGCGCTACTAAAAAGAGAAAAAGAGTGGGCCGTGGCGAATCTTCGGGCTGGGGAAAAACTTCCGGCCGTGGCAGTAAAGGTCAAAAGGCCCGTTCCGGCGGAAAGGTTCGTGCCGGATTTGAAGGCGGTCAGATGCCTCTTTCCCGCAGATTGCCGAAAAGAGGTTTTCGTAATCCGTTCAGAGAAGAATATATTGCAGTAAACCTTACAGACATATGCCGTAAATTTTCCAAAGGAGCGGTAATAGACGAGGCGTCTCTTTTAGCTAATGGGATTTTAAGAAAAAAGGGCAATAAGGTTAAAATTTTGGCTAAGGGAGAAATTGATTTTCCGGTTACAATTAAACTGGCGAAAATTAGTCAGGCGGCTAAAGAAAAAATAAAAGCGGCTGGCGGATGCGTGGAAGAGGTAATTTAAATTGCTAGAAGGACTAGGCGGCGTTTCCAAAATACCGGAGCTACAAAGAAGGATTTTGTTTACTGTTCTTCTGTTGGCCGTATATAGAATAGGCGTCTACATACCAACACCTGGTATAGATAATGTCGCCCTGATGGCGTATTTTGAACATGCACGCGGTTCTTTATTCGGACTGATGGATATGTTCGCCGGTGGAGCTTTCAGTAATTTTTCTATTTTTGCGTTAGGCATTATGCCCTATATTAGTTCTTCCATTATCATACAGCTTTTAACTGTTGCGGTACCTCATCTGGAAAGGCTTTCCAAAGAAGGCGAATCCGGACGGCGTAAAATAACACAGTACACGCGTTACGGCACTATTGGTCTTAGTATTATCCAGGGTTTTGGAATATCATTCGGATTGCAGCAAATGGCTGGCCCATCAGGAGCACCCATTGTCTTGCAACCTGGAGCAGCTTTCATGTTCATGACCGTTATCACGCTTACTTCTGGTACGGCATTTTTAATGTGGCTGGGAGAAACGATTACGGAAAAAGGAATAGGTAACGGTATATCTTTGATAATATTTGCCGGTATCGTTTGTCGTATGCCTGCGGCCATAGGCAATACTTATCAGCTTATGACGGCCGGTGAATTAGGAGTGCTGATTATATTGTTGATCACGGTAATGATGGTATTAGTCATCGGCGCAATTGTTTATGTTGAGGCGGCGCAGCGCCGTATTCCGGTGCAGTACGCTAAAAGAATAGTCGGCCGCAAGATGTATGGCGGCCAGACGACACATTTGCCCTTAAAAATTAATTCCGCGGGTGTTATTCCGCCGATTTTTGCATCTTCCGTTATTATGTTTCCGGCAACGATTGCTAACTTTGCCCAGGAAGGGTGGATGAAGCAAATATCCGCTTATTTGGTTCCGGGTAAGATCGGTTACGAGGCTCTTTATGTCGCGCTTATATTTTTCTTCTGCTTCTTTTACACGGCAGTAACTATTAAGCCGGATGATATGGCAGATAACATGAAGAAATTCGGTGGTTTTGTCCCGGGAATCCGCCCTGGAAAGAAAACTGCGGAATACATTGAAGAAATATTGGAAAGGCTTACTTTTAGCGGTGCAATATATGTTTCGATTATTTGCGTGCTACCCAGTATTTTAATTGGCCAGTTTAATATACCTTTTTATTTTGGCGGCACCGCGCTCTTGATTGTTGTTGGCGTGGCCATGGATACGGCAAGTCAGATCGAATCTCATTTGCTGACCAGGCAATATGAGGGATTTATGAAAAAAGGACATATTGCCCGCAGAAGGTAAAGGTAGGTTCTTTTTAATAGTTGTATGTGCTTTTAAAATGGTAATTATAAAACTTCCAGATGAAATTGAAAAAGCACGGGCAAGCAATAAAATCGTTGCGGAAGTTTTAAGTAGAATTAAAGAAAAAGTTAAGCCGGGAATAAAAACCATAGAGCTTGATAAGTTAGCTGAGGAGATAACAAAACAACGAGGAGCGAAACCGGCATTTAAGGGTTACAGAGGATTTCCTTACGCTCTATGCATTTCGGTAAATGAACAGGTTGTTCACGGTATGCCTTCCGACCGGATATTGGAAGAAGGCGATATTGTTGGGTTTGATTTTGGTATTTATTATAAAGGATTTTTTGGTGATTCGGCGGTAACGCTTCCCGTAGGTAAAATTTCACAAAGCGCGGCGAAGCTAATCGAGGTTACTGAAAAAAGTTTATATGAAGGTATCGCTCAGGCGAGAATCGGTAACAGGCTGGGCGCTATTTCCGCGGCTGTGCAGAGCACAGTGGAAAAAAATGGGTTTTCCGTGGTCAGAGATTACGTGGGGCATGGCATAGGAAAAAATCTGCATGAAGACCCGCAGATACCTAATTTCGGCAAGAAAGACCGCGGGATTGAATTAAAAAGAGGCATGATTTTGGCTATTGAGCCGATGGTCAACGAGAGGGACTATAAAGTAAAAGTTTTGCCCGATGGTTGGACGGTAGTTACGGCGGACAAAAGTTTGTCGGCTCATTTTGAGCATTCCGTGGCCATTACTGAAAATGGTCCGGATATATTGAGTAAACTGAATTGACATTTTTATTTATGGCGATTCGTGTAGGGTTTTAAAAAGAAGAATAATTTATATGGCCAAAGAAGAAGCAATAGAAGTGGAAGGCAGGGTTATTGAACCATTGCCCAACGCCATGTTCAGAGTAGAGCTGGACAACGGGCATAAAGTATTAGCCCATATTTCCGGTAAGATGAGGATGCATTTTATAAAGATACTCCCGGGTGATAAGGTTACCGTGGAGCTTTCTCCTTATGATTTAACCAGAGGCAGAATCACTTACCGGACAAAGTAAATTATATTTGGCTTAGATTAGGAGTTAGCGGTGAAAGTAAGATCATCTGTAAAGAAAATTTGCGATAAATGTAAGATAATCAAGCGCAAGGGTGTTTTGCGCGTGATTTGTGAAAACCCGAAACATAAACAGCGCCAGGGTTAATTTAGGAGGTTATTAGGTGGCACGAATTTCAGGAGTTGATTTACCGAAAAATAAAAGAATGGAAGTCGCTTTGACTTATATTTACGGTATTGGAAATACTAAAGCGAGGCAAATCCTCAAAGATGCCAATGTAAGCCCGGATACTAAAACCGATGAGCTTGCCGATTCGGAAATATCAGCGATTAGAAATATTATAGACAAAGATCATAAAGTTGAAGGAGATTTGAGACGTGAATTATCCATGTCTATTAAAAGGCTGATGGATATCGGTACATATCGGGGATTGCGGCACCGCAAGGGGCTTCCGGTTAGAGGACAAAGAACTCATACTAACAGCCGGACAAGAAAAGGTCCGCGCCGCGCAATCGCGGGAAAGAAAAAGTAACATCAATTTTCAGCCGGAGGAAAAATGGCGAAGGTAACAAGAAAAACTGGTAAAAAAAAGGAAAAGAAAAACATAACTGACGGGATAGCACATATTCAGTCAACTTTTAACAATACAATAATTACGATAACCGATTTAACCGGTAACGTAATTGCGTGGTCATCTTCAGGCATGCAGGGTTTTAAAGGTTCGCGCAAGAGCACGCCCTTCGCGGCGCAGATGGCCGCTGAAGACGCGGTGCGTAAAGCCAAGGAACAGGGCATGCGCAAAGTACAGGTTTATATAAAAGGCCCGGGAGCGGGAAGAGAGTCAGCTCTGCGTTCGTTGCAGTTAGCTGGTCTTACAATTACCGTAATTCGTGATGTAACGCCTGTTCCCCATAACGGATGCAGGCCGCCGAAACGCAGAAGAGTATAATAAAATTCAATAAAGGGATTATTGTTAATTAATTAGGAAATAAGGGAGGCATTTTGGCAAGATATTTAGATTCCTCATGTAGATTGTGTCGCCGTGAAGGATTAAAGCTTTTTATCAAAGGCGACAGGTGTTATTCGGAAAAATGTTCCTTCGAAAGAAGGGGTTATGCGCCGGGAGATCACGGCCAGTCACATAGAAAACAACATTCCGATTACGGTGTTCAGTTGCGCGAAAAGCAAAAGCTGAAAAGAATGTACGGCATTTTAGAAAAGCAGTTTAGGGGATATTTCGAAAAAGCGGATCGTCAAAAAGGTATTACCGGAACGAATTTGTTGATTTTTCTTGAAAGAAGAATGGACAACATGATATTCAGAATGGGATTTGCTAATTCCAGGGTGGAAGCAAGGCAATTAATTACACATGGCCATTTCCTGGTTAATGGGAAGCCAGTTAATATTCCGTCATATTTGCTAAAAGCGGGAGATGAAATATGCGTCAAGGAAAACAGCCGTAAAATAACGAGAATGCTGTCAGCAATGGAAACAGTTGCCCGACGTGGCGTACCTCAATGGCTGGAGCTTGATAAGGAAAATTTCAAGGCATCCATAAAGATTTTGCCGGTAAGGGAAGATTTAACAATGCCGGTACAGGAACAGCTAATCGTAGAACTCTGTTCGAAATAAAAATAAATATTTTCATTAACCAGCTAAAAGGTGGGTTTAATTATGCAGAGGAACTGGTCAAGTTTAATTCGTCCCAAGCGTATCGATGTTGATAAAGTTACGCACACAAATTTTTACGGAGAATTTACAATTCAGCCGTTAGAGAGAGGCTTTGGTATTACACTGGGAAACGCTCTGAGGCGTGTATTGCTTTCTTCTATTCAGGGCGCGGCGATTGTTTCCGTGAAGATTGACGGAGTATTGCACGAATTTTCAACTCTTCCCGGGATTAAAGAGGATATAACAGATATAATTTTAAATTTGAAGGGTGTCCGTTTTAAGTTGGGACAGGCAAACGTTAAGGAAGTGCGCATTGACGTGGATCGTCCCGGTCAGATTACCGCGGCTGATATTGTAACCGACGGTACCGTGGAAGTCTTAAATCCGGAACATCATATAGCGACCATATCTGGGAAGGGAAAGTTTAAAGCTTCCTTAGTTGTTAATACAGGTAAAGGATACATTCCGGCTAAAAAGGAACTGGATCAGGACCAGCCTGAAGGGACAATTAACATTGATGCGATATTTACACCCATCAAGAAAGTCAATTACGTGGTATCCCATGCGCGTGTCGGCCAAATAACCGATTATGATAAACTGGTTCTTGAAGTATGGACAGATGGTTCGGTGAAACCGGAAGACGCGATTGCTTATTCGGCAAAGATACTGAAAAAGCAATTGGATGTATTTATCAATTTTGAAGAAGTAGAAGAAGAAGTTGAACCGATAATTGAAGATGAGAAAGGCGACATAAATAAGATATTATCGCGCTCCGTTGAGGATTTGGAACTTTCAGTAAGATCAGCCAATTGTTTGAAAAACGCCGGCATTAACACAATCGGTGAGCTTGTAAGAAGGACAGAGGGTGAAATGCTTAAGACGAAAAATTTCGGACGAAAATCGTTGAGCGAAATAAAAGATATTCTAACCGAGTATAATTTAAATTTTGG
>JAFGKC010000048.1 GCA_016928765.1 Syntrophaceae bacterium | reverse complement strand
TATCGGAGCCGAAATTCGGCTCGGTCAGGCACATCGTGCCCTGCCAGTCACCGGCAAGCATTTTGGGAATGAACATGTCGTTATCTTCTTGAGTGCCGAAGCGCAAGATAAGATTAGCAGCGCCGCTGGTGAGTTTGATGCAGGAAGTAAGCGCAGGGCAGGCAGCGGTGTTCATTTCGAAAATGGCTTTGTATAAAATCAGCGGCATACCCGTTTCCACTTTAATGCATTCGCTCGATGAGCCCCAGCCGTTTTGCTGCAGAAACTGATAAGCTTCTTTGAAACCGGGAACGGGTGTCACCTGGCCTTTATCGAATTTAACGCCGATTTTATCGCCCGGAGCGTTGATGGGGTTCAGCACTTCCCTGGCTACTTTGTAACCTTCGTTTAGAAGCATATCGACGTCGTCAAGGCTGAAGTTTCCCTTGAATCTTTCGCAGTCAAACACTTCTTGTGCCGGAAGCCACTCTTTAAGAATGAATTTTAAATCTCTTAAATCATATTTAAATTCCATTTTAATCTCCTTGGAAAATATTTATTCATAAATATGCGAAAGCAGTTCCACAATTTTCTGCTGGCTGGGCGTTGTGGGGTCTGTCGCCATGTTCACCGCGTCGCGCGAAGCGAAAAAGGCAATTCCCTTTAAATCTTCTTTTTTAATGCCGTGCGATTTAAGGCTCAGAGGAATGTTTAGTTCTTTATAAAGATAAAGCAGGCTTTCTTCTAGATCGTTGGAACGGTTGATAAGATAAGCCATATCAGCAAATTGTTCCTTGCAGGTTTCTTTGTTTGCTTTGACGAAACATAAAAGGCCGAAGATCGCCGCGCGGCCGTGTGGCATGTGATAACGGGCCCCAAGCGTGTGAGTGATGGCATGCCCGATGCCCAAGCCTTTGAGAAATGCCAGTCCGCCGCAAATCGCCGCCATACACATATCCGTGCGCGCGGGAATGTTATTGCCGTCTTTGTAAGCGGGTATCAAACTTCTGCCGACTAATTTTGCGCCATAGAGAGCCATGGATTCAAAATATGGATGATAAGGAGTGGCCAGCGATACGTATCCTTCAATGCAGTGCGCCAAGGCGTCAATGCCGGATTCGATAGTTAAAGCCTGGGGCATGGTTTTGCATAAAAGCGGATCGACAACAGCAAGTTTCGGAATGAAATGATTGCTCATCAGAATAAATTTCAAATCACGCTGCTTATCGGTTAAAACTGCGCAGGGATTGACTTCGCTGCCTGTGCCGGAAGTAGTGGGGATAGCGATAATCGGCGGAAAAATCGGTTTAATTTTCGCGCCGCCGCCTAAAATTCCTTCGTATTGGCGAAGGTCTCCGCCGTGCGTGACGCGCAGGCCGAGCGTTTTTGCAGTATCCAGGGAACTGCCGCCCCCCAGGCCTAAAATCGCGTCACAGCCTGTTTCTTTGTATAATTCACCCGCTTTTTCGATCAGTTCAATAGGTGGATCCGGTTCAACTTCCGGGAAAATATAGGTTTCGAAACCGCTGGCGGCCAATATATGTTTGATTTCTTCCGCCCGCCCGCTTTTGTGCATAAAAGGATCGGTTACCAGAAATATTTTTTTCACTTTGAGCGGCCTGATTCTTGCGCCCATGGCGCTGACTACGCCCGCGCCCAGCATGACATCGGGCAGAGGCGGAATGCGAACTTCCCAGATTTTCTCCTTTTCCTGAAAAGCATCAAGCGCGTTCCAGAGATTTTTTATTTCTTTTTCATCAACATCGAAGACAGCTTTTGTGGGAGCAATCGATTCGTCTTTAAAAAACGATGGTATAACTGTATCGATTTGGCTGAACTGCGCTTTTTTATTGAAGGCGATTTGGTCGCGCAGAGTCTGTTTGCCGATTTCCATAACTTCATCCGCGTTCATATTCAGGCCGTAGCGCGCGTTCATCAGCGCCGCAAAGAAAGGATACACGGACGTGCTACCGGGCACGGAGTTAAGGCAATAACCGAAAGCGTCGCAGGTGGCGGATTGAATCTGTGCGCGCAGAGAATTTTCTATTTGCTTTTCTTTACTTTTAGGTATGCGGTAAGTAAGGCCTGCGGTATGATCCGCGCCCATGGGGCTGGTAAAATACGTCATGCCTGTTCCTTTTACCGCGCGGGGATCATGCGCGGGAAGGGCCTGTCCCTTAAACGCGGGAACGCGGCTGATGTTGAGAAATCTGGCCGTGGTTACCACGCCGTTGCCCAGCGCAAAACCAAGCGGCGTTTCTTTTTCAATTTCTTCCATAAGTTTTGCGGCGGCTTGCGCGTCGCCCCAGGACATTTTTCCCGCTTCGGCGGCCAACCCCAGTGAGCTGCCTGTTTCGATAGCGTCCAACCCCAAGTCGTCACACATGAACTTTAAACGGGCGATAGCGTCGTTGTCGGTAATGCCCAGGTTTGTTCCCAAAAGCGCGATGGTTTCATATTCATAAGCTCCGCAGATACGTTTCCCGTCTTTGTCAGGATAAACAATCGAGCATTGCACCACGCAGCCCGGCATGCATCCGTGCATTTTGCCGCCGCGTTCAAAAAGAATTTTTTGAATGTTGTTGCCGCTCACTTCAACAAAATTATCCGGCTGGCCGGAGTGGTAATTGTGCGCGGGCAGTGTGCCGTGGCCGGCGGAATTGGAAATGGCAAAAGGCGTTCCAAAACGTGTATAGAGGCTGCAGCTGACATCGTGTTTAAGAGTATTGGTCCAATCTCTTACAAGTTTGCGGAATTTTTCGGTATGCGCTAGTTCAATCTGCGGCGTGGCAGATGGATCAAGAATAATAGCCTTCAATCCTTTTGCGCCCATGACCGCGCCCAAGCCGCCGCGAGCGGCATTGCGCGAAGGGTCTCCGAAAATGTCGGTAAGAGAAATAGACGCGCCCTTGTATTGCCGTTCTCCGGCAATACCTATAGAGATGACGGAAATTTTATCGCCGTATTTCGCGCGCAGGGCATCAGCCAGCGCGTAATTTTTCATGCCGCTATATTCATCAGCCGGCAGAAGCTGGGCTTTATCTTTGCTGATGTAAAGACAATAAGTTTTGCCGGGGGCGGGGGCTTCTTCCACGACAATCGCCCGCAGACCTAAGCGGTCGAGATCCTGACCGGCAGGGCCGCCGGAATTAGCTTCTTTTATACCCTGGGTGAGAGGACTTTTACCGCCGATAGATATTCTTCCCAGCTGTGGCGCTTTCGTGCCGGCCAGCGGACCGCAGGCGACGATCAATTTATTTTCCGCGCCTAAAGGATCGCACAGCGGCGGAACTCCTTTGTTCATGATCTTGGCAATTAAAGCGCTGGCGCCCAGATACTTCCATTCATCGGGCAGGGTTTCGTAAGAGATTTTTTCTTTGTTTATTTTAACTCTCAAAATTTTCATAAATAATTCTCTGACCCTCTCTATTCTGGTTTAAGGTTAGCCGGGCGGCACGCATATGCCAAAACAATTATTCCCGTCAGGGCAAGCAAGTAGCCGCAGACCAGCGTTAGTTTGTTAAATACACCAGACAATTGCGGAGCCAGCAGGCGCGCCAGGGCAACACCCGTTAGGGCGACGATGGTTCCGTTAATCCAAAATATTTTTTTCTCTTTCATAATTTTATTTCAATATCGTCACAAAAATTCCGGCAATAATTGCCGTGGTTATTATGCCGGAAACACTCGCGCCCAATGCGTAAGGCAGTATAATAGCATTGCGGTTTGCTTTTTGAACTTCCTTTTGAGCGACTTTAGCGGTGGTCGGAATGCAAGAAACGCCGGCAATGCCGATTACCGGATTGAATTTTCCTTTAGTAGCGAAATATAAGACATACCCGCCTAAAATTCCGCCGATTCCCGATAAAAGAAGAGCGAAGATGCCGAGGATCAGCAGAGTCATCACCTTGGGATTAAGAATCGTGGATGCTTCACAAAGAACCCCCAAAAGAAGACCCAAAAAAAAGGTAGCTCCGTAAAGCACGGGGCCTTCCAAAAATTCCACAAACCGTTTAACCCCGGATTCTTTGATAATGACGCCTAAAAAGAAAGACATAAAAAGGGGCGCCGCAACCGGGAAAAGCAGGCAGAGAATCGTGGAGGTAATGACAGAGAAGGTAATCTTTTCCATTCTGGAAATTTTTGTAATATTTTTTAAATCCATTTTTATGCCACGCAGGCGTTTGGGCACCATAAGCCTGATTAAATACGGGTATCCACCATAGGTCAGGCTCAGATAGAGATAGGCGACAATGGTAATGGGTACAAAGAGATCTTTGGCCAGAATCAGCGAAGTGAACAAAACCATGGGCCCGTCCGCTCCGCCTACGACGGAAATCGCCGCCGCTTCCTTGTATGTAAGACCAATCCAAACGGCAAGCGGAAAAGTCAGAATTGTACCCAGCTCGGCAAAAATGGCAACCAGCATTCCCTTAAACGGCGCCATCATAATATAGCCGACATCGGTAATCACGCCGATGCCCAAAAAGAGCAGGCAGGCGATAAGGCCATTGCTGAAGGTGAAGGTGTAGATAGGCTGAAGAAAATTTATTTGCAGGGCGTCAAACAATTTTGCCGGATCGCTGACCATAGGATCAATAAAGATGGTTCCCGTGGTTGTCGCCGAAAGATACAAAACAGCCGCGTTAACGCATGCCATGCCCATGCCCATGGGAATCATAATCAGGGGTTCGAGCGTGCCTTTCGCGCCTAAAAAAACAAGCGTGATTCCCGCGATAATCAACATGATTCGTCCGGTGGTAATTAACGGATCGCCGGAAACCATTGTCGCGATTCCCTGAAATAAATTTAAAAAATCAACGCCAGACATTCTTAATCCTTTTTGCCGGCTATATATTTATTACGCGCCATTTTTTCAGCAATGGCGTGAGCGTGAACAATATGTTTTTGCCATCTGATGCCGCTGAACAGAATGCGGATAAACCAGGCGACACTCAAAGAAACGACAATGCAAATAAAATACGTCATCGCGACAAACTGTACCGGCCCGATCAAAGCTGCTGTTTTCATTTTTTTTACTTCTTTCGTTATATTTTAACAAACACCGCAATTAAAGGCAGTGTTTAAGTATTAGCACTTGGCCGCTCTAATCCCCTGACAATCTGCGAGCGGATAATACGCGGTAAAATCATGTGATGCTTTGGGCAAATCGAGCGCGGATTCTGATAAATGCAACTGGTAAAAGCAACGAGGTATTTTCTGATATCGCCGAAGCGAACCACCTCGTCGACAAAACCTTTCTTAGCGCAATAAAAAGGTTCGGAAGTAAGGTCATAGTGTTTGACCATCTCATTCATTTTATCGATAACCGGCAGAAGGGGTTTGCCCGCGTCCTTTTCCTTAACCAAACGGCGCGCGTAACTGGCCACCGCCGCTGTTTCTCCGTGCATAACATTTATTTCCGTGGCCGGAGTACCCAAGGTAAAAGCGTTGTTGTTGTTGGCCGTGGGGCCGCCTAAGACATAGTGCGCCGCCGCCGTGCCTTTACGCAGAACCACCAGCATCATCGGCAGGTTTGTATTTTCAATGGAATAAATCAGCGATTGACCCAAGCCCAGTAGTTCCGCTTTTTCGGCAGTGTCACCCACATCAATGCCTGTGGTATCCTGAAACCAGATAATCGGCACTTTGTCGCGCGCGCACAGAGTAACGAACTCACTCATTTTGATTAGTCCCTGGCGGTAAAGTTTTCCGCCCACACCCATATACTCATTTGTGTACTCCGGATAATCGGGCAGAAAACCCTGACGGTTGCCTATGGCGCCCATGAGAAAGCCGTTGATCTTCACCAGGCCGGTATATATTTCCGGGCCATAACCTGGGCGAAATTCCATGTGCTCGGAGTCATCCACAACTCTGGCCAGAACCTGTTCGAAGTCATATGTTCTCTTTTTATTCATGGGAATAATTGAGGCGATTTCTTCCGGAGCAAATTTTGGCTGGGCAGGTTCACTCACGCGGAAAAATCTGGGATTGTATGCGGGCAGGTCGGCCATGTAATCTTTAATCGCGTCGAGCACCTGCGTTTCTTCATCGAATACCGCGCTGAAAAAACCCGTGGCGTCGTAGTGAATCTTCACGCTGCCCGGAGGAACTGATTTGAAATGTCTGGTCGCGTTGATTATTTCTTCCGCGCCTGCTTCATCAAAAGAACCTTTGGGAGACATCCCGCTGACAATACCTCCGCCGCCCACAGCCATGTTAGCTTTTTTATGCGCCAGTAAAATAGTAGGGCTGATCGACTGATAGCCGCCGCCGGCGGGGTTGGTGCCGTAAATTCCGGCAACAACAGGAATGCCCATCTGTTCCAGTTCCGCGTGGCGAAAAAAACATGTTCCCTGGCCGCGGCGGTTCGCGTAAACCTTTTCCTGTTCGGGTAGTTTTACGCCGGAGCAGTTGACCAGCCAGACCAGAGGCACGTGCAGAATTTTAGCGATATCCGTCACGCGCAGATTGTTTTCCGCCTGTCCGGCAATCCAGGCGCCCGCCATCCATTTGTTGTTAAAGCCGATGAGAACGCACCATCTGCCGTTAATGCGCGCCAGCCCATCCACGACGCCGGTGCTTCCCGACTCTTCGTTTTCCGGATCAAAGATAGTATGCAGAGGGCAGAAGGTGCCGGGATCAACCAGATATTCAATACGCTCCCAAACAGTCATTTCCCCGCGCTCATGTATTTTATCAGCGGTGACGCCGAAATTTTGTATTCTATCCTGTTCGGCGTCAATGCGTTTCATCATTTCTTCCGCCTGAGCGAGGTTATCTTTCATGCTTTCGAGTTGCTTGGGAGAAAGAGGTTTTCCCAAAGGATCCATTTTTTCAAAGTATTGTTTCATTTTGATTCTCCCGGAAAATGATTGGTTAATTTTTATTTAAAGCTTCCTGCATCGCTTCGGCAATTTTCACCGGACTTTGCGCTACCACAACACCGCATTCTTCGAGCATACGAATTTTATCCACGGCCAGACCTTTTCCACCGGTAATGATCGCGCCGGCATGCCCCATGCGTTTACCGGGTGGAGCAGTGCGTCCGGCAATGAAGGCGGCCGCCGGTTTTTTCAGATTTTCTTTTACCCAGTGAGCTGCCAATTCCTCGGCGTCACCGCCGATCTCGCCGATTATAAAAACACCTTTAGTATCGGTATCTTCGGTAAATAATTTCAACACATCGATGAAGTCCATCCCGATGATTGGATCGCCGCCGATGCCCACACAAGTAGACTGCCCCAGCCCCGCGTCGCTTAACTGTTTAACTGCTTCATAAGTCAGCGTGCCGCTGCGCGATACGACACCGATGTTTCCTCTTTTGTGGATATTACCCGGCATGATGCCGACTTCGCATTCACCAGGTGTAATCACGCCCGGGCAATTCGGGCCAACAAGGCGCATTTTGCTATGCCGCAAATATCTTTTCACCATTACCATGTCACGCACGGGGATTCCTTCGGTGATGCAAACAGTCAATTCGATACCCGCTTCCGCTGCTTCAAAGATCGCGTCCGCTGCCCAGGGAGCGGGCACTAAAATCATGGAAACGGTAGCGTTTGTTTGGGAAACTGCGTCGGCAACCGAATCAAATACCGTAAATCCCTCAATGGAAGTGCCGCCTCGTCCGGGTGTGACACCGCCGACAATGTCTGAGCCGTAGTCACGACACTGCCGGGCGTGCAAAAGACCGCTTTTACCGGTAATGCCCTGGACGATTATTTTTGAATTTTTATCAATTAATATTCCCATTTAAATATCCAAGTTAAATAATCAAAACTTAACTTTTTTGTTTTTTGCTCATCATTTGAGCGATTTTTTGCACGCCAGATTTAAGATTATCCACCGTTTCCACATTCAAGCCTGATTGCGCCAGAAGCTTGATTCCTTCATCAAGATTACTTCCATCCATGCGCACGACAATGGGAATGTGTGGCGCGATATCTTTTGTGGCATCAATGATGCCCTGCGCAATAACATCACAGCGCATGATTCCACCAAAAATATTGACAAATATTCCGCGAACTTTTTTGTCGCTTAAAATAATGCGGAAAGCCGCGGCGACTTTTTCACGGCTCGCGCCGCCGCCGACATCAAGAAAATTTGCCGGCCGGGCGCCGTATTCCATAAGAATATCCAACGTGGCCATCGCGAGACCCGCGCCATTAACCATACATCCGATATTACCGTCGAGTTTGATATAGGCCAGATCAAACTTGCGCGCTTCAATCTCCAACGGATCAAGCTGGGAAAGATCGATCATTTTTTCATAATCGGAGTGACGGAAGAGGGCGTTATCGTCAAAATTAATTTTACAGTCCATCGCGATAAGCCGTTGGTTCCTGCTCACTACGAGAGGATTGATTTCCAGAAGAGAACAATCTTTTTCCAGAAGCACATTGTAAAGATTTTGTATAAGCCTGGCGCAATCTTCAATCAGTTTGCCTTTTAATCCCAGAGCCGAAGAAATGCTACGGGCATGGTAGGGCTTTATTCCGACAATAGGGTCGATATAAAGCGTATGAATTTTTTCGGGTGACCTTCGCGCTACTTCTTCGATATCCATACCGCCTTCAGCCGAGGCAATAAGACAATAGCGCGATGTGCGCCTGTCCAGCGTCAGGGAAAGGTAGTATTCTTTTTCGACGTCGATAATTTCTTCAACAAGCAAGCGTTTAACGGCCAGACCCTTTGCTCCCGTTTGTACAGTGACCAGTCTTTTTTTGAAGAGTTCTTTTGCTGTGTCGCAAGCCTGAGTTGCATCGCGCACGGTCTTAATGCCGCCGGCTTTTCCGCGTCCTCCGGCGTAAACCTGCGCTTTGAGGACACAATCACAGCCGAATTTTTGAAAAGCTTTTTCCGTTTGCCGTGCTGATTTTACCATGCAGCCGCGAGGCACATCGATACCGTATGATTTTAAAATCTCTTTGGCCTGATATTCGTGAATATTCATATTTATTCAACGCTGTGAAAAAAATTATTAACTCTTCTTACGCTCTGTTCGGAGCGAAACCCAAAGCGGCGTTAGCTACAATCATTGTATGCATGTTGGAAGTTCCTTCCAGAGTTTCAAACTGCTTGGAATCGCGAAGAAATCGGCCGCAGGGATATTCCTCGGAATAGCCGAAGGAACCATATAGTTTCATGCATTCATTAGCCGCGTGCACGACTTCCTTAGCGCCGTAAAGTTTAGACATAGAAGTTTCCATCGTGTTAGGAAGGCCTTTATCTTTTAGCCAGGCAGCTTTATAAACGAGAAATGATAGAGCTTCGTGACCCATTTTCATCTCCGCGATTTGCTGCTGGATCAGCTGATATTTGCCGATCGGCTGGCCGAATTGAGATCTTTCATTGGCGTATTTAATTGATGCCTCCAGTACTGCGCCGGACAAACCTAAAGCTCCCGCGGAACAGCCCAAACGTGTGGCATTTAGTTGTGTCATGCAAATCTGGAATCCTTTGCGAACTTCTCCCAGGACAAGTTTCTTGGGAACTTTGACGTCTTCAAAAGTAAGTTCTGCTGTATCAGAGGCCAGAAGTCCTACTTTTTCATGAATTTTTTTACGTGTAACTCCGGGTAGATTATAATCCATGATAAAACATGTAACACCTTTAGCTCCGGCATTTTTATCTGTCTTGACATATAACAAGCCATGATGGGCGATTGTACCGTTAGTTATCCACATTTTGTTGCCGTTTAGCAGGTAATAATCTCCCTTGTCTTCGGCGAAACATTTCATACCGGCGACATCAGAACCAAAATCAGCTTCTGTCATGGCGAAATTACCGATATATTCGCCGCTGACAAATTTTGGTATATAATATTGTTTTTGTTCTTCAGTACCGAATTTCTGTATTGTGAGAGATGGTCCCCAGCATTGCATATTAAAAGCCATGCGCCAGGAAGTGTGAACTTTGGCTATCTGCTCGATTACCAACACGCCTTCAAGAAAACCCATGCCGTTGCCGCCGTATTTTTCATCAATTGAGAAACCAAAAAAACCGAGTTCGGCCATTTTATCAAAAATTTCTTTACGCCAGTGCTGATTTTTTTCGTCTTCCTCAACGTGCGGTTTGATTTCATTTTCGGCAAAGTTCTTTGCCATCTCCTGCAATATTTTTTGTTCTTCGGTTAATGCAAAATCCATATCTAAACCCTCCCCAATTTATCTTTAAGTTTATTTTCTCTCCACAATCAGACAGATACCCTGGCCGCCGCCGCCGCAGATTGTTTCCAGGCCGAATCGCTTGTTCTGCCTGACCATTTCGTTAATCAGCGTGGTTAGCCGCATCGCGCCGGTGGCGCCGATGGGATGCCCAAGTGAAATGCCAGAACCGTTGATATTTACTTTTTCATCCATTTCTTTATCGTTGATGCCGGAAAGCCTGGCGTCAGCGATGGTCTGCACAGCGAAGGCTTCCTGAACTTCCACTAGTCCTATCTGATTAATTTTTACATTAATTTTTTGCAGCGCTTTCTGCACCGAAGCGGGAACGGCAGGGTAGGTAAGCGTGGGATCGGTCGCCGCCACCGCACAGGAACTAAAATAAACGAGAGGTTTTAATCCTAATTCCTTCGCCTTTTTTTCTGAGGCGAGCAGGACAACTGAAGCTCCGTCATTTTCCGAAGACGAATTTCCCGCCGTACAGATTCCGTCGGCATACACGGGTTTGAGTTTAGCCAGTTTTTCCAGGGTAGTTTCCTTGCGTGGGCCTTCATCAACATTGAAAATGATTGGCTGACCGCTCTTATCTT
Organism: Syntrophaceae bacterium; assembly: GCA_016928765.1. Classification (GTDB taxonomy): domain Bacteria; phylum Desulfobacterota; class Syntrophia; order Syntrophales; family Smithellaceae; genus UBA4810. Next base: position 12,129 of record JAFGKC010000048.1, on the reverse strand, counting down.
TACCGATGGGTATGGGAACTATTTCTTCGGTAAACTTTCCGGCGTCCTGCGCCGCGATAGCTCTTTGATGGCTTCTGAGTGCCCAGCGATCCGCTTCTTCACGGGTTATCTTTTCTTTCTTTGCCGCGGTTTCCGCCCAAGCCATCATGGAGCTTAATTCTCCGTAGCGGGCGATGGGTTGCGACATGACTCTTGCGCGCTGAATGCGGTCATAGAAGGGAATTCCCCACATGGCCAAAGCGCCGTGGCCTTTGGGCATGAATCCGTGTTTTTCGTGGATTTTGCCGCCCAGACCCCACTTGATATCGCCGGGAATGTAAAGCTCTGCTTGGCTCATTGAATCCATACCACCGGCAATGACGATGTCCGCGTTACCGGTCTGAATTTTCATCGCACCGAAAAAGATGGCTTCGAGGCCCGAACAGCAGCGCCTGTCCAGAACAACTCCCGGTACTGTATCGGGCCAGCCCGCTTCCAAAACAGCCATGCGCGCGCCGTTGGCGCATTCACCGTTTTGATAAGAACTTCCCATAATCACGTCATCAACCGCGGCGGGATCCAGACCGACGCGTTTAACAGCTTCCTGCAAAACCACCGCGCCTAATTTATATACCGGAACATCTTTCAAAGAACCGCCGTAGGCGCCGATGGGTGTGCGCACGCAACTTAAAATAACGACATTTTCCATAACTTCATCCTGTTTTATAGATTTAAATCTTTTCTCGGTTTCTTTTCACCGGAGGTGTAATCATACCAACCCTTGCCGGTCTTCTTGCCCAAATCACCTGATTGCACCATTTTTTCCATTACAAGCGGCGGGCGGAATTTTGTGTCTTTATATCCTTCGTAAAGAGTGTGGAAAACATTGAGGCCGATATCGATACCCACTGCGTCGTTTAATTCAAAGGGCCCCATGGGATGATTGAGGCCAAGCTTTACCGCTTTATCGATATCTTCGAGAGTGGCCACACCCTCAAGCAGACAGTTAAATACTTCCGCGCGAAAGGCGGCGTTGATACGGTTGACCAGAAATCCGGGCACGTCTTTGACGCGCACCGTTTCTTTTTTTAGGCTTGCCGCAAGCTCTTCGATGGCTTTGATTGTCTCCGGAGATGTTTTCAGGCCGGGGATAATTTCCACCAGTTTCATGACGGGTACCGGACTGAAAAAATGCATGCCGATGAATTTATCCGGCCTTTTAACTGTTGTGGCCAAAGAAGAAATAGGGATGGAAGAAGTGTTGCTGGCAAAAATTAATTCAGGCGGACAAATTGAATCCAGTTTTTTAAAGATAGCTTTTTTGACGGCGAAATTTTCAAAAGCGGCTTCGATGATAAAGTCGGCTCTTTGCGCGTCATCGAGGGAAACGGATTTTGTGATGCGCGCCAGACATGCGTCTTTATCTGCCGCGGTAACTTTTTCTTTTTTTACCTGACCCTCCAGGCTTTTGGCAATGGCGTTAAATCCCTTGTCGACTAGTTCATCTTTTACGTCGTTCATGACGACTCGATAGCCTGCCTGAGCGGATACCTGGGAAATTCCCGCTCCCATCAAGCCGGCGCCGACAACCATGATTGTTTTAATACCCATAGGTAAATCTCCTAAAATCAAAAAATATATTCAGGAACAGATTTAAAGAAATGAGCAAATATCATACCAGTTGCGTTAACAGGCGGTTTGACAGGTCACAGGGTTCAAAAAAAAATCAGCGGTAAAATTTCCAGAGGGATAGATCGCAATAAGCTAATTATATCTAAAATGTATGCATATGCGAAAACAGGGGACAACGCAATATTGATAAAAAAATGCAAAAAATATTATGGCGAGGGAAAAACTTTATTGACGAATTTGTTTTATTTGTATACATTAATTCTAATATGAAAGAAAAAGTCCAAGAAATTTTCATAAAAATTATTAATAATATAGCGCAACCAGCATGTATTATTGATGAAAATAAAAATGTATTGTATGTAAACAATTATTTTACAGATAAATACCCTCTAACCATCAACAAAAAAACAAAAAAAGAAACTGCTGGTGTATTAAATTCATTAAATATCAGCCCATTAGACAATAAACAAACTGGAATCATTGAACATCTAATCTTACCGGAAAATCATAAGCTAAACATAGCCGTATACTTATTAAACACAAATAGAGATAAGGTTAAGATTTATTTATTGCTCCTTCCTCCGGATGAAAAGAAAGTGTCATCTTTTGTAAGTACATTAGCGGCCGACGGAGAAGAAAAATTTACCACCGAAGATCTCTTGCCACAGTTCAAAGAATTAATTGGGGAGAATGCTGCCTTTAAAAGAGCGCTGTTTACTGCTCAACGCGCGGCCAAATCGAATATTTCGGTTTTGATTACCGGAGAGTCCGGCACGGGAAAAGAGATATTGGCGCGCGCTATTCATCAGGCCAGCACCCGATTTGCAAAGCCGCTTATTGACGTTAACTGCGCGGCGATTCCGGATACACTTATCGAAAGTGAATTATTCGGATACGAAAAAGGAGCTTTTACCGGCGCCAAAGCCGAAGGGAGCAAGGGCTATTTTGACGAGGCTCATGAAGGAACAATTCTTCTGGATGAGGTCGGTGACGCCTCTTTGCAGACCCAGGCGAAATTGCTGAGAGTTCTGGAATCCGGAACTTTCAAGAGAGTGGGTGGCACAAAAAACATTAAGGTTGATGTCCGGATAATATCCTCAACAAACAGAGATTTAACCACGCTGATCGAAGAAAAAAAATTCAGAGAAGATCTCTTTTTTCGCCTGAACGCGTTTACTATTATTTTACCGCCACTGCGGCAAAGAAGAGAAGACATTACGCTGCTGGTCGACTATTTTCTTAAATCAAATGAAGAAACAGCGAAAAGAAATTTCAAATTTTCTCATGCCGCCATGCAAATACTTAATTCTTACAACTGGCCAGGCAATGTGAGGGAACTCAAAGGTGTAGTGAACTACGCGATTAATATGAGCACAGATACTTATATACGTCCGAGTTCATTACCTAATTTCCTTTTTGCCCAAGTGCAGGAAGAATCAGCCGAAAAGATAGATTCATCCACAGCCGAAGAGCTAAATAACATAACACAGGCAACATCAGAGCTGGAAAAAAAGATTATAAGAAAGGTTTTGGAAGAAGCGCCGACAAGAACCGCGGCAATAAAAAAACTGGGCATCAGCCGCCGGACTTTTTATCAAAAAATCAGAAAATACGGACTGGATTGAATAGATAATGCTCTTTATTTACCAGAATCGGTGAATATTTTGGAACGTATTATGCATAAAAAGTTTAAAAGGAGATGACGGAATCATACAGGTTCGTAAATTGAAAAAGAATAACAAAGTAACTATTGTCGAAATATCACCGCGTGACGGATTGCCGGCTCTCGGAAAGAGTCTTTCCACGGAAGATCAGGTTCTCTTCATCAACAAATTATCTATGGCAGGTTTTAAAAAAATAGAGTGCGCGTCTTTTTTGCATCCGCGCCTGCTGCCGGCTAATTATAACGCGGAAAAAATTGTGGAAGGTATCAAAAAGCAGCCCGGTGTGACTTATGTCGGCGTTGTTCCCAATGAAATCGGATGCCGGCGCGCATTGTTCACGGAAGTTGATGAAATAATGATGCTGGTTGCGGCCAGTGACGCGTTCAATAAAGTAACGATGGGCAGAACACTCAAAGAGACACTGAATAAGACGCTACCGGCAATCTTTGACGTTACGGCAAAAAGCGGTAGGAGCGTCCGTATTTATATTCTTACCGCCTTCGGCTGCCCCTATACAGGCCTTATTGCTCCTGAGGAAATAGTGCAGCTTATCTTGAAATTATCTTACATGGGCGCCAAAGAGATATCACTGGTTGATTCGACCGGCATGGCTGATCCCCGAAAAATAAAAATTCTGATTAAGAAAATATTCGATTTAAAGCTGGATATAAAACTCGCTGTTCATTTTCATAATACCAGAGGAACGGCGATTACCAATTGTGTCGCCGCCTACGAAGCGGGAGTGAGAATATTCGATACCTCTTTAGGTGGGCTTAGCGGAACACCTTATGGTTCAATGGAACTTGATTTGGGATACTGGAATGTACCGACGGAAGATCTGGTATATCTTTTTGAGCAGATGGGCATAAAAACAGGAATTGATAAAAATCTTCTTTTGGAATGCGTGGCTATGGCGGAAAGGTTCGCCGGTTTCCCTCTACCGGGACATTTGTTGCGGGCAAATCCGGCAAAAAGCGCCGAAGATATGCCCGAACAAATAAAGTCGGCAATACATCTGGATATGTAATATCCAACCAATATCGGAAAGTTATTTTATTCTTTGCGACTCGTCCGAACCGAGGAAATAGCGTTTGGGATCAAAGCAGCGGATAAAAAGAATTTCCTCTTCGTCCGGCAGGCTGAAAACCTGCAACTTGTCTTTTATCTTTAGTTTCCAGCCACACATTTCCTTGATGTTGCGCACGGATTCTTCTTCTGATGCGCCGGCACGCAAAGGAACATAACCGGTGAGCATCAGTTCATTGCGGCCGATTTCTTTTTCAAAGATCCCCCTTTGTGAAACGACGGTGGAAACCCTGACGCCCGGCGAAGTTATGTAATCAACCTGTTCCAGAAAACGGTCTTTGCTCTGTTCCAGAGTCACTATTGTCTCGCTGGCGCCTGAGGCGACATCGTTTGCTCCGCCGGAACCGACCAGATACGGGCCTACGTCAGAAATTTTTGTGGTATTAACGTTGCCGAATTTGTCCACTTGTGCCGCGCCGAGGATGCCGACACTGGAAGTCTGCGCGCCGCTCATAAAAATGGCCAGTGAAGTAAAAATATCCGAAATCATGCGGCAGGAGGGAATATTGCGCAAATTGAAGACATAAGGATCCGCGGGCTGGGGAGAATAACCATAATAGCCGATTTCAGCGACAAGTTCGAGCGGATAGCCCTGGCGTCTTAAGTTGTAATAGGCAACCCAGGCGGCAAGATTGGAAACACCGATGCCGCAAAGCGCCAGGCGGTAATTTTTCGTCCGGATTATTTCCTCGATCTTACGCGCCGCCATACTAACAAGTATTTCCGCCGGTGTCGGCTTTTCTGGTGAAGCGAGGCGGCCGGACATCTCGGTTAATTCAGACATCCAGGAATCGTTTTGAATTTTTCCTTTGAGGTGCCAGATTCGTTTTTGTCCGAGCAGATTGAGAAAATCATCATGGGTTTTGCATCCCAAGACCCATTTATCTGTCCAGGCCTGATAAGCTTCAAAGCTGCGCGACGCTTTCCTAGCCTCCATTATCCATTCTTCATCTTCACCATAGCCCTCCAATTCGTCGACGCCCAGAGCATGTATGCCCATAGGAAATCCGCCCATGGGAGCAGGGCAGACAGCCTTGACGATGTAACCGGGAAGCCTGGTCATATGCGCGTGACGTCGGATAAAATCCGCGTCCACGATTTTTTCCACCGTGACGATAACGCCGTTTTTCGCGGCCAGCGCGCCGAAGTGATTGCCGGAATGCGGCACAGACATAATAGTATTGCCGTCAGCATCCGCCGCCCATCCGTGCGCGATAGCGATGTCGGGATTATAGGCGCGCACGACATTTGCTGATTCATCATGAGCAAACGGATTAGGAATGCGCGCGAAAGTGTCCTTATTGAATATTTCCATCGAAGAGCCGCCGATGGACTTAGTCGGAAAAAAAGGCACGCCCATAGCCCCGGCAATAAAACGCAAAACAATGGTGAGTTGCGTCCAGTTCTCAATCTGAATGGAACCATCACTATAGGCGCGCGAAAGGATTGGGTTTGGTCCGGGAAAAGGATATCCATCGCCGTTAAAAGCAGAGATTATTTTTTTACAAAGCTTTCCGTGCGCAAAAAGAGCCAAATTATAAGCGCCGCCGGAGATCCCGACGAGTGTAAATCCGGGATTTTTACCCCAGAATTGACGGGCGATTTCAAAAAAAATCGCGGTCGGCGTGGTCATGCCGTTGCCGAATTGAATGCTCATACCCGGCTGAATAAATTTTTTCACCGCTTCTGATAAATTCATCACTTTCCCCGGCAGGAGGCAATCCTGGAATGATAATTTATCATGAAGAAATTGTTTTACGTGAGCGTTCATTTGTATACTCCTTAGCTGATCATTTGAAGAATAATATTTTTACTACATCAAACAGGAAAATATAATCAAGATTTTTTACGACAATAAACTTTAATCATATTCATTAGGAGTTATTACTTGCAATATATGAATAGATACCGAAGTAAATTGCTTGACACGCCATAAAGATCTACCTATAATCATAATGAAATAAATAGCTTGTAACGATGAAATTTTTTAATTATTTAATTTGAACAAAGCATAAAGGTCAAATTAATGGGTTTCAGAAACTTGCTCGCTAAATTTTCCCTCCCACGAAGAGATCTCTATTACAAAGTCACTTTAATTTTTGGCCTATTTTTCATCGTCCCCGTAGCTGTAATCATTTATTTTTCATTAAAATATAATATTATTGAAGATAAATATATTCCTTTTTTCTTTTTAGTCTTACTGGTTTTTTCTTTCATTGGCTATAGATTGTTAAAAAGTTTAGTTGATTATATTAAATCAATTTCCGTCTCTATGTCAAAATCAGTAGAAAACAAAATTACCCACAAGCCGTTGATGGATGCGAGAGACGAGCTGGGCAACATTGTTCAATCTTTTAAAATTCTGGATAATGAACTAAAAAATAAATTTTTTAATTTAGAAAAGAAAACGGAAGAGTTAGCGACATTAAAGGAGCTATCTGATCTGTGTTATATAACATTCAACCCTGAAGATCTGCTCTATATCACGCTGGAAAGAGCGCTCAAAATCGTGAACGCGGATGTTGGTTCCGTTCTTATTTTAAAAAAACCACATCAGGATTATTTTATTGTTGAGGCAAACATTGGTTTGGATGAGTTTGGCAAAAAAGGCATGCTCGTGGATTTTGACGAAAGCATTGCCAAGTATGCGGTAATAAATAAGTCTCCTTTGCTGGTGGAAGACATAGAAAAGGACAGTCGTTTTGGCAGAGGCGCCCGCTCACATTATTCAACAAAGTCTTTCATCTGCATGCCGCTCAGGACTAGTAAAGATGTTATAGGCGTGATTACAATTTCCAGAAAGAAATCAGAAAAAGTATTTTCTCAAGATGATATAAATACGTTAACGCCTTTGCTAAGTAGCGCGGCTTTTACTTATGATAACCTGCATCTTATAAATGATGTGCATAATCTGCAGAATATAATGCAATCGTTAAAAAGAATATCCGCTGCCGTAAACTCCAGTTTCAAAGGAGAAGAGCTTTTGCAGGCAATTTTCCAGGAAATAAAAAATATTATTCCCTGCGAAATACTCGCTTTGCTAAAATTTGACAATGAAAAGGAGAAAATATTAACGCTTGTCGATTTCATAGCTTCCGTACCGACAGACCTAAATCGTTCGGAATCATTTTCTTTCAAAGACACTGTTTTAGAAAAAGTAATTAATCGGCAGAAAAGTATGTTTATTGATAATTTCAGAGAAATTAATCGCGATGCTGGCAATAAATTATTTTATCAAAATCAAATTGATACATGCCTGATAATGCCATTAAAATCAGGCGTAAAAATTATCGCTTTTCTCATGATATATAATATATCAGAGCAGCAATGGCAAAAATTTGAGGAAACAATTGAAACTATTGGCGATCATCTTTCCGTGGCGCTAGAAAAAGATCGGCTGATAAAATCAGTCGCCAAACGAAATCAGGAGATGGAATCACTGCAATTAATCGGAAGCGCCTTATCATCTTCAATTTTCGACATTGAAAAACTTTTGAATTACACAATGGACATGATTCAGGCCGCGATAAACGTCGAAGCGGGTTATTTACTGCTGAGCGAAAACGGAAAATTTAAATTTGCAGCTTCATTTAAGCTGGATATTAATAAATTGCAGAATCTTAATATAAAAAGAGGAGAGGGTATCCCAGGATATGTGGCTGACAGCGGCATGACCGTTATGGCAGAGAGCGTTCAGCAGCACCCGCATTTTTCCGGAATTATTGATGATGCCGCGGGAATAACGACAAAATCAATACTGTCTGTTCCGATGATTTCACAAGGGCGCATTGTTGGAGTGATCGAACTGGTCAATAAGAAAGAAACGGCTTTTACTGAAGATGATCAACGGTTATTACAATCAATAGCGGCATCTGTAAGCATTGCGTTGGAAAACGCGAGACTTTATGAAGAAACTTTAGCCATGGCCGAGAAAGAGAGAGGCATCCGTAAACTATTCCAGAAATTTGTACCGCGTGAAGTAGTTGATAAAATTATTCTGGGAAATGACACAGAAAAACCGATAATTGAGGAATCAAAAATTGTAACTTTATTGAATATAGATATTAGGGATTTCTCATTGCTTTCAAAAAAAATCGGACCTAAAAAAACTGTTGAAATGCTTAATTATTTTTTCTCCATCATGGGAGATATTGTTTTTGAACATAAGGGTATTGTTGACAAATATCTAGGAGACGGTTTTCTAGCTGTTTTCGGCGCTCCGGTTTCATCTAATTCAGACGCGGATAACGCGACTATAGCGGCGCTCGAAATGCAAAAAAGAATGGGTGAGGTAAATGAATATTGTCAACAAAAATATGGAGAGAAATTGTTTGCCGGCATAGTTGTTCATTCGGGTGAAGTCGTTGTGGGAAATATCGGTTTTGAAAAGAAAATGGATTATACAGTTATCGGAACCGCAGTTAACTTTGTTTTCAAACTTCAAGAATTATCCAGAAAATGGCCGAACACTATTTTACTTAGCGAGGCAACATATAAAGAAGTGGAATCGATCTTAAAGGAAAAAATGATAAAAATATCTGAAATTGAAAAAAGCATAGAGGCGATCAAAATTTATCGCATTGAATCATAATAATAAAAACAAAAATTAATAAAATCGGAAAGGATTAGACTGAATGAAAATTTTAGCTTTTAACGGAAGCCCGCGCGCGAAAGGGAATACCTCAACACTTATAGCAGCAATACTTGAAGGAGCCCGCTCTCAAGGAGCTAAGACAACAGAAATCAGATTACATGATATTAATCTTAAAGGCTGTATGGGATGTTTGAGCTGCCGTAAGGATATAGGAAACTGCAAGCAAAGAGACGATTTAAGCCCGTATCTGGAAGAAATAAAAAGTGCCGCGGGTATTGTCATGGGTTGCCCCATTTATATGTATCGGATATCAGGCCAGATGAAACTTCTTGTCGATAGGATGTATTCTCTTTACGCGAATCTTCCCGAGGGTGGATATAAATCTATGGTTAAACCGGGAAAAACGTACGCGCTTGTTGTTTCACAGGGAGCGGACAATCCGGAATTATATCAGAAATCAATAAGATATCTTGCGGGAATGACAGGAAGCGGTTTGGGGATGGAAGAGGCAGGACGAATTATTCATGTTAATAGCGAAGTCAATCCGGCGGCGAAAAATCAATCAATGATGAATACCGCTTTTGAAATCGGCGTAAAATTAGTTAAAAATTCCAAGAATTAACAATATCCGACATTCTATTTTATTGACCTTGAACTGTTTAGAGCACTATGATAATTGTCAGGTCAATACGCGATATTATTAGGGAGGAATTTAGATGGATTCAGATCCCATAAAAGACAATAAGATTTTTGAGCTTACAGATATATTGGAAGAAACGAGCGCGCGCAACAATCAGGAAGTAATTGTTGTTGACGGCAGAGGATACGAGAAAAATAACAAACCGAAAGATTTGCAGGAAGTTATTAATGAAACCAAAGAATCTGAAAAAGAAACACGTTTGGAGGAAGAAATAATAAATCGCGCGGCGGAAATTGTGGAAAAAATAGCGCGTGATTTGGTCCCAGAAATCGCGGAAAAAATAGCGCGTGAACTGGCCCCGGAAATAGTGGGAAAAATTATCCGTGAAGAAATAGAAAAACTTAAAAAGATTAGCGGCAGCTAAACAACGTAATTAAAAGATACATTCATGAAAAAATATTTATCTTTACCTGTCATCATTATTTTGATTTTCTTCGCGTTTACTGTTCACGCTCAGAAAGAGGCAAGTGCCAATGTCACCCTCAGCGTTGAAGGAAGCGCTAAGATAAAAAATGAAAATGTGGCCAAAGCCCGCGAAGAGGCGATACAAAACGCGCTGGAAAAAGCGATACTTGAAGTGGGGTCAAATCTATCCGAGCTTTCAGTAAAAGATGAAAATTTTCAGCTTATCAAAAGAATAATAGTTCAAGAGCCGGATAAGTATATCGCTTATTACACGATAACGCAGGAAAGCAGACAGGAACAAGAGTTTAACGTAAAAGCCAACGTTGTTGTCGCATCCGCGGCGCTGAAAAACGACTTGCATAAAATGGGATTTCTCCATAACAATCTCATAGACAAAAATAATGTAATCGTATTTCTGGCCGTAAAAGGAATAAAAAGTTACGCCGCGTATTCAAAAATTAAGAAGATTTTACAAAGCCGCGTAAATTTAGTCAAAAACATATATCCCGGCACTTTTACCTGGCAAGAAGCTGAATTTGAAATTGAAATGGCGGGCGATACCCAATCGCTGAGAGTTGAGTTGGAACAAAACGCGGGTTGTGTTCTGGAAATTAACAGCCAACAGCCTAATCGGGTTGATATGGTCTGTAAATTATAGTTGGAGGAAAGATGAAAATTAATAAAATTTACTTTTATTTCGCGATTATAATACTTATCATGATTGCCGGATGCTCATCAAAAGCAACAAAAAAAGCTGATGTTGATCCTGAAAAAAATTTGGTGAATATCATCGCTGTGCTTCCCGTCGAAAATAAAACCCAGGATGACGTTGCGCCGGGTTTATTGCGGATAAGAATTATCGACGAACTTTATTTTAAAGGCTACTCTAAACTTCCGCCGGATTTGATTGACCGAAGATTGGAAGAACTGAACATAGAGGATAACAAAGAAAAAATAAATAATATATCTCCGCGGACAATCAACGAGCTCGTTGGAGCAGACGGGGTTCTCTATTCAACTTTAAATAAATCTACCAAAGACAGAGGGTTTTTCTACCAGCCTATAACTTTATCTTTGAGCTGCGAATTGCGAAAGAGTGAAAACGGAGAAATAGTATGGAAAGGCCAATACAGCGCGACCAGCAGAAATTTTGCCTTCACCCGTAAGAGCCTGGATATGAAATATTACAAGGCCTATGAAGAGGTGATAGAAGAACTTGTAACCAAGATAATGGAAACTATTCCTTATGGGCCGAATTTGCGCAGCTAATTCGTATTGCTTGTTAATATATAACAGTGTCAAAACTATAATAAAAATATTGTACTTAAATATAAAATGATTTTATGAATTTGCCTAATTTTCTATCTTTACTGCGCATTATTCTTGTTCCGGTAATAATTATTTTTTTGATACAGGAATCATACAAGGAAGCGTTGATTACATTTACTGTCGCCGGATTAACTGACATTTTTGACGGATTATTAGCCCGCGCTTTAAATAAACAAACAAAACTTGGCGCGTTCATTGACCCCATGGCGGACAAATTACTGCTCGCTTCAAGCTTTATTTCTCTATCTGTGATTGGTTTAATCCCCAGTTGGATTACTGTCATCGTAATCAGCAGGGATTTTATCATTATTCTTGGAATGATTATTTTGTCCGTGATGTCTATAAAATATGAAATAAAACCAGTATTTATAAGTAAAGTGACCACAGTTTTTCAGCTGGCAACGATTTTTTTGGCCTTGCTATATCAGGCAGTAAGTCATGATATCAGCTACAGATGGATTGAGGCTTTTTGCTGGATAACAGCCGGGCTAACTGTTGCCTCCGGCGTGATTTACATAAGCCGTGGAATAAGGTATCTTAATCAAGCTAATCACGCTTCCTAAAAAGGCCTAAGTATAGATATTTGCTTGACACCTTGGTTGTTTACTGCTAGTAACTCCAATTCTAAAATGATGAGGAAAGATAGGCACGTAGCTCAGGGGGAGAGCGCCATCCTGACGCGGTGGATGTCCAGGGTTCAAATCCCTGCGTGCCTACCATTTTTAAGGAAATTAATTTTA
>JAFGKC010000047.1 GCA_016928765.1 Syntrophaceae bacterium | reverse complement strand
GCGGGAGCGGTCGCGGAAAAAGTTATCGCGCGTGCCGGTATGGAAGTCTTGGCCTACACTGTGGCCATCGGCGGTATTGAAATCGACCGGAATAAAATCCCGGCGGGCAAAGAGCTGCTTCGTCAAACTCGAGCGAACACGTTGTTCTGCCCGGATAAAAAAGCCGCTGCCGCCATGGAAGAAAAACTTACCGCGGCGCGCAAAGACGGCGATTCATTAGGCGGCATGGTGGAAATCATCGCGCGCAATGTCCCGGCAGGCCTGGGCGAGCCGGTTTTCGACAAGATGGACGCGGATCTGGCCAAGGCGCTGATGAGCATCGGCACGGTGAAGGCTGTGGAAGTGGGCGACGGCTGCGCGATCAGCGAAAAAACAGGATCTGAGGTCAACGACCAGATGAATAAAAAAGGCTTTCAGACAAATCATGCCGGCGGAATTCTCGCGGGAATCACCACGGGGCAAGATATTATTTTGCGGGCTTACTGCAAACCGATACCCTCTATCGGACAGACGCAAAAAACATTGGACACAAGAGGGAAAGAAAAAATAATTGAAATCGGCGGCAGGCATGATGTCTGTGTGATACCACGAATCGTACCGGTCTGCGAAGCAATGGTTTGTATTGTACTGGCCGATCATTTGTTAAGACAAAAGGCGATTGCCAATGAATAACATTTCCGTAGGCATAATCGGCGGCACGCGCGGCATGGGCAGTTGGCTGGCCGGTTTAATGCAAAAAGAAAATATCACCGTGCATGTCTGCGGCCGGAAAACACCGCTGGGCATAAAAGACATCGCCAAACTTTGCCACGTTATCGTCGTGGCCGTGCCTATTGCCGCCACCAATGAAGTCATCAAGCAGGTGGGACCACTTCTGGAAGAAGATAAACTCCTGATGGATTTAACCTCGCTCAAAAAAGAACCGGTCGAGCTGATGACGGCGCATACGCGCGCGGAAGTCATTGGTTGCCATCCTCTTTTTGGCCCGCAGATGCAGGATTTTTCCAGACAAAATATTATCCTGTGCCCGGCACGCGGGACAAAGTGGCTTACCTGGACAAAAGAAATTTTCCAAAAAAATAACTATAATATTTTTGAAACTGATCCCGCGCATCACGATAAAATGATGGCCATCGTCCAGGTGCTCAATCACCTGCATACCATTTCTCTGGGCATGACCATTGCCGCGACACAAACATCACCGGAAGAGCTGGATAGATACTCTACTCCCGCGCTGAGAACAAAAATGGAAATCGTCAAAAAAGTTTTTACCGAAAGTCCCGATCTTTACGCCGATATCATCACGCGCAACCCTGATACCGCCAGAATAATCGCGCTTTACGAAAAAACTCTGGCCGATATCCGCGCGTTGTCCCAATCCGACGACGCGGCAAAATTAAAAAACGCGCTGGAAAAAACGGCCAAAAAACTATTCTCCGATTGATTCTCCTTGCTGTCATTGCCCGGCATCGACCGGGCAATCCAGTTCGTTGCAAATTTAGTCTAATCAAAGAGATTAGACTAATAAAATTAATCTTCTTGCGCTAATGAATGACGAGGGAAACGTTCAACTTTAATATCATCGTTACCGGTGATTTACACTGGAATTATTTTCGTTTTGCTTTTGCGTCAAGTTGATGTATTTTATATAAAATGCAAGACATCAATCACCGGAAGGACAATAAGTAATATGGAAGCACAGATTAATAAAATCGCGGAGATGATTGCTGCGTCAAAAAGAATCGTTTTTTTTACCGGCGCGGGCATCAGCACGGAATCGGGTATACCTGATTTCCGCGGCCCGCAGGGGCTGTGGACAAAAGTTGATCCTGATGATTATACAATTGACAAGTTTTTAGGTTCCGAAGAAACACGCCGGAAGGTATGGAGGAACCTGCGCGAAGGCGGCCTTATGTCCGATGCTCAACCCAACCGCGCGCACTATGCCGTGGCCGAGCTGGAGAAAATGGGAAAGTTAAGTTCCGTGGTCACGCAAAATGTGGATAACCTGCATCAGAAAGCGGGCAACAGCCCGCACCTTGTTCATGAATTACACGGCAACATGCAAAGAATTGTCTGCATAAAGTGCCATAAACGCTATCCAATAGATATCGCCAAAAAAGATGCCCCCTCGCCCGACTACGTTCTTTCCTGCGAATCATGCCAAGGCATTTTAAAACCCGATGTTGTTTTTTTCGGTGAAATGCTGCCACAGGACGTCTTAGCGCGCGCCACGCAGGAAGCGAACAATTGCGATTTTCTCATGGTTATCGGCTCATCTTTGTTTGTTTATCCGGCGGCCTATCTTCCACTTTACGCCAAAAGAGCCGGCGCGAAAATCGCTATCATCAATATGGGAGAAACCCAGCAGGATGACATTGCCGATGTTCGCATCGACGCGTCCGCGGGAGAAACAATGTCGCGCATAATCGAAAAAGTAAAAACAAAAATTTAAATATAGAAAATAATAATGTGCCTGATAGTCTTTGCCTACAATGCCCATCCGTCATATAAGCTTGTTTTAGCGGCCAACCGCGATGAATTTTATGACCGTCCGGCGTCACCCGCTGATTTCTGGAAGGATCATCCGGAAGTGCTCGCGGGTCGTGATTTAAAGGGAAAAGGCACCTGGCTGGGCATCACCCGTAAGGGAAGATTCGCCGCCATCACCAATTACCGCGATCCCGCATCATTCATGTTCGACGCTAAGTCGCGCGGCAAACTGGTCAAAGATTTTTTATGCGGCAAAAATAACGCGGAAGAATTCATAGATAAAATCAGCCCCCACGACGTAAAATATAACGGTTACAATTTGATCCTGCATGATAATGATGCCTTTTATTATTATTCCAACCGCGGCGGGCATAAACAAAAAATACCGGCGGGTATTCACGGGCTAAGTAATCATCTGCTGGACACGCCCTGGCCCAAGGTCGTCCGGGCGAAAAAATTGATAAAGGAAGCGCTTAATTATAAAGGATCCGCGCTGGAAGAAGCCCTGTTCGCGCTTTTATCCGACCGTCGTTTCCCACCGCCGGAGAAATTACCCTCAACCGGAGTCGATAAGGATTGGGAAAAAGTTCTTTCGCCCATTTTTATTAAAAGCCCCAATTACGGCACGCGCTCTTCCACTGTTTTGCTCGTCGGGAAAAACCGGCGTGTAACTTTTATTGAAAAAGTATTTGACGGCGGGGATGAACCGTGGCTCGTCAGCCGCTTTAATTTTATTTTGGATAAATAACAATGAATCAACAAAACAGTAATTCCTATCCCTTAAAACCGATAGTAGGTGTCGGAACTATTGTGCAAAAAGACGGGAAAATATTACTGGTAAAACGCGGCGTGGAGCCAAGCCTGGGGCTTTGGGCGATTCCGGGCGGTACGCTGAAGCTGGGTGAAACGATGCGCGAGTGCGCTGAGCGCGAATTGCTCGAAGAAACAGGTATCATCGCCAAAGCTGAAGATTGCGTTTATGTTTTTGATTTTATCGAGCACGACGCGCGGGGAAAAATTAAATTTCACTTTGTGGTAATTGACTTTGCCGCAAAATATATGTCCGGCGAGCCTAAAGGAGCTGATGACGCGCTGGAAGCCCGCTGGGTCGCCCCGGAAGAATTATCAAAACTCCCGGTAGCTAAAAATACTCTGGCGGCGTTGCGCTATATAGGATTCTTGACTTGATACATTAAAAGTCAATAATCGTCATACCGGCGAAAGCCGGTATCCAGTTATTAAAGCTCTGGATTCCGGATCGGGCCTGCCCCGTACCGGATACGGGGTCCGGAATGACAAGTAATTTGTGGCTCGGCATATAAAACTATGGTGTAAACTTTATTTGTCATGGCGAGCAGAGCGAAGCCATCTATTTCTTTATCGTTTATTAAAGATTGCTTCACCTGCCTGCAGCAGATTTTTATCTGGCGAATGCCGGACGCAATGACATGATAAGGAGGAAATACATGAAAGTCGTTTATCACGAAGACTATAACGAAATTTACACCTCCGACCCTGCCGCTACCGCTGGCAGAATAAGAGCGGTGGAACTGGCACTTAAGGGCAAAGTGACTTTTGTCGAACCAAAACCGGCAACAAAAGAAGACATCCTGCTCGTGCACACACCGGAACATATAAAATCAGTGGAACGCGAAGGCGTATATGAAATCGCAGCGCTTGCCGCCGGCGGCGCCATAAAAGCCGCGGAAATCGGCCTGACCGAACCTTGTTTTGCTTTAATCCGTCCGCCCGGCCATCACGCATCGGCAAACAGTGCCTGGGGTTTCTGCTATTTCAACAATATATCGATCGCGCTGGAAAAATTAAACCATCAGGGAAAAATCAAAAAAGCTTTCATTCTGGATTTTGACCTGCACTATGGCGACGGCAACGTCAATATTTTAGGTAAAAAAGATTATGTGACCATTTACAACCCTGCCACGCAAAACCGCAATGATTATCTAAAAAAAGTGGAAGAGGCGCTTGCGGAAACCAGCGCTGACATGATTGCCGCTTCCGCCGGGTTCGATAATCACGAGGCTGACTGGGGCGCCCTTTTAAAAACCGAAGACTACACCTTCATGGGCAGGCTAATGGCTGAAACGGCAAGGCGCAACCGCGGCGGCTGCTTCGGCATTTTAGAAGGCGGCTACAACCACAGCGTTTTGGGGAAAAACGTTCTGGCGTTTATCAACGGGCTGGAAGGTGGCATGTAAATCTTTCTGCCCAAATTAAAAAATGAGGAAAGAAAGGTGATGCGGACATTTACGGGATTCCTGCGCGGCGTAACCGGAGCCGCATTTCTTGTGCTTAATACTCTTTTCTGGGCTGTACCGGTATACATAACTGCCCTCTTCAAGCTTATATTGCCGTTCAGGGCGGCGCGTGGATTGTTTGACACAATACTAAACTCTCTGTCTTATGCCTGGATATATTGCATCAACGCGTTTATCGATCTCATTAAAACTGTTGAATATGATATTGAGGGACTGGAAAAACTCAAACCAGATGAGTGGTACCTCGTGATAGCAAACCACCAGAGCCTGGTTGATATTATTGTTCTGCAGAAAATATTTCACGGGCGTATTCCCTTTTTAAAGTATTTCCTGAAAAAAGAGATGATCTGGATACCAATACTGGGGCTTGCCTGGTGGGCGCTTGATTACCCTTTCATGCAGCGCTACTCCGCTGAAGTTCTAAGAAAGAAACCGCATTTTAAAGGAAAGGACATTGCCGCCACGCGAAAAGCCTGCGCGAAATTCAAAGACAAACCAGCGTCGTTTATGAACTTTGTCGAAGGAACCCGTTTCACACCCGCTAAGCACGCTATGCAGAATTCTCCTTATAAACACCTGCTGAAACCGCGCTCCGGCGGTATCTCGTATGTCCTTTCCGCCATGGGGGAAAACATGCGCAACATCATCGACGTGACCATCGTTTATCCGGACGGAACGGAAAATGCTTGGGGATTTATCAGCAGCACGAAATCACGGATAATTATACGCATAAAAGTGCTGCCGATAGATGAGAATCTCCGCGGGCAGAACCCCGATGACCAGGAATACAAAAAACGCTTCAACGCCTGGCTGAACACTATCTGGAAAAATAAGGATAAAAAAATAACACAACTGATTAAAAGCAGCAAAACGGCTGCTTCGGCATTTTAGAAGGCGGCTTCAATCACAGCGTTTTAGGGGTAAATGTTCCGGCGTTTATTAAGGGATTAAAAGAAAAATAATAAAATTTAATTAATTTTTTCAGCAAATATATAGTTTTTTAGAATCTTTACTTATTATAATTTTTCAAGATTAAAGATTTGCCCCCCTATCCAACTACACCTAATTCCCTATGAATATTTTTATAAACGCTTCGATTAATGCAGATACTACTAATGTTGGCACACTTAATATATATAACCAGAACCACATGCCTGCTTTACCTTTTTCAGCTTTAGTAATTTTATAATACGGTTTAATAATATCAATTCCTATAATCATAAGTCGCTGTTTGATTATACCTCGTTTAAATAGATAATCAGCCATACTCATGAACGATAAATAACTAGTTAAAAGTGAAATAAGGGCTATCCAACTGAAAACCTTAAACATTTAAAAATACTCCATAATTTTTTATAATCTATTACTTAAAATTGTAAATGTAAATGGGGTCAAATTTTTATCCTTGATATTTGCCGTATAATTGATGGTTTTCCACCGGCACATTGATTAACTTGTTTTTCTTGATAATTTTTCTTAATTTTACAAATTCCTGAAAATAACGCAAGACCAAAAAAACAGGTTCAAAATCGGTAATTTCCGGATGCTCGCGGTAGACATAGATAATCTAAAGCAAAATCCGCAATAATTCCTTATCTTTATCTTTCTATTTTCCCTTGTATTTCCAACCAGTTTCATTATATAAACGCCAAATTGCGGAGGGAAATATGCGAACCATCATCATCGGCGCTGGAGAGGTTGGCTATCACATCGCCAAGAAACTTTCCGACGAAAAGAAGGATGTCGTTTTAATCGATAAGGACCCGGCGAAAATCCGGCGTATCAGCGAAGATCTGGATATCCAGGCGCTTTTGGGCTCCGGAACCAGCCCCCGGATGCTGAGGCGCGCGGGAATCGAAGATGCGGAACTTCTGTGCGCCGCGACTGACAGCGACGAAGTAAATCTCATCGCCTGTCTTTTGGCACGCAATCTTAACCGCCACATGATTAAAATTGCCCGCGTGCGCAATGAGGAATACGTACAGGAGAAATCCTTGTTCAGCAAAGATATGCTGGGCGTGGATTTAATCATCAACACCCAGGAGATGATGGTCAAAACTATTCTCAGTATCATGGAGATTCCCGGCGCTTCCGAAGTTATTGATTTCCTTGACGGCGAAATGAAGCTGATCGGATTTTTAATCACCCATGATTCGCCGCTTGCGGGCAAAAGACTCGGCGGCCCGGCAATTTCCAAAGAAAATTTATTAGTCGTCGCGATTGTCCGCGGCCATAAGATTCTCATCCCCAGCGGCGCTGATACTATTGAACCGCTGGATATTATCTATATGGTTGTAAAAAAGAATGATATTAACGTAACACTCAAACTGCTGGGTCTGCCGACTAAGCCGGTAAAAAACATTATCATTGTCGGAGCGGGGAGCACAGGCATGGCCGTGGCCAAAGCACTGGATAACCGGAGTCTGAATGTCCGCATTATTGATCCCGACGGAGACAAATGCAAAAATGCCTCCACTCTTTTAAATCATGTTACTGTCATCAAGGGAGACGCGGCCGACCGTGATCTGCTCAGGGAAGAAAACGCGGGAGATATGGATTTGCTTATCGCCCTGACCGGCGACGAGGAAAGCAACGTCCTCATCTCTCTTTTGGCCAAAGAGCTGGGAACAAAGCGCACCATCACCCGCGTCAGCAAACTCAGTTATATGCATATTGTATCTGTCATCGGTCTGGACACGGTTATTAACCCCCGCATGTCAGCGGTGCGCGCGATTCTTCAGTATCTGCGCCGCGGAAAAGTTATTTCTGTGTCCCCCTTACGGGAAGAACAGGCCGAAGCTATCGAAGCCGAAGCGATGGAAACCTCGGACATTGTCAATGCTCCGCTTTCGGAAGTTAATTTTCCTCCTGGCGCGATTTTAGGCGCCATCGTGCGTGACGGAGAAGTCATCATCCCCCGCGGCGACACTATTGTACGGCCGCATGACCGGCTTATAATTTTCGCTCTGCAGGACGTTTGCAACCAGTTGGAATGCCTCTTAACCGTGAAGCTGGAGTACTTCTGATGAACGCCCGCCTTATTGCCTACATGATGGCCGTTTTGGTTTTCTGCCTGGGCGTATCTATGTTTATCCCGCTTGCGGCTGCCCTTTATTACAACGACGGCAGCGCCCCGGCATTTTTGATTTCCATCGCGGCTACCTGCGCTTTGGGCGCTTGTGTTTTTCTGATCACCCGCCGCCAGCAGAATTTATATCTTAGCCACCGCGACGGGATGGTGATTGTCACGCTGGGATGGCTCATCGCCGGCTTAATCGCGACCATACCGTATCTTATCTCCGGCGCTATCCCTGATTTTACCAACGCCTACTTTGAATCAATGTCCGGTTTCACAACAACCGGCGCGAGTATTCTGCAAAATATTGAAGCTCTGCCGGAAGGGATTCTCCTGTGGCGCGCCCAGACGCAATGGCTGGGCGGCATGGGTATCATTGTTTTATCCATCGCCATCCTGCCTTTTCTGGGAATCGGGGGAATGGAACTTTATAAAGCGGAAACACCCAGCCCCGTGGT
>JAFGKC010000046.1 GCA_016928765.1 Syntrophaceae bacterium | reverse complement strand
CCGGAAGGACCGACCGTTGGTATGATCAGAATACCCAATAATTTTCTGGATGGCACGGTGCTGCCGGCAGATATTTATAAAGCTTTTAAATCAGGCAAGTACAATAAAGTTCCGGTTATTCTGGGAACAAACAAAGAAGAAGCAAAATTATTTTTGCGTTTGGATAAAACATTCGCGCCCTGGACCAGAGACGGCTCGCTTTTCAGAGACCCGGCCAAAGGCGAACTTTATACGCTGGCGGCAAAATATCAGAGTGACGGCTGGAAAGTAATGGGTGTGGACAATATAGCCAGAATTTTTAGATCAAATGCGGGTCAGCCGGATGTTTACGCTTATCAGTTTTTATGGGGTGCGGGAGGCTTGACCAACAGTGTTATCCGCGCGCCTTTCGGGTTATTGCTGGGGGCATGCCATGCCATGGAAATTGATTTCGTTTTCGGCACGGAAAAGGCGTCTTTAGGGCCTTATGCCTTCATACCGAAAAATCGCGGCGGGCGCGTTGCGTTGTCTGAGTCGATGATGGATTACTGGTCGCAGTTTGCCCGCACGGGAAATCCCAATAGCGAAGGTTCCGGTCTGCCCATCTGGCAGCCGTGGTCTAACGCCAAAGGCGCGCCCAAAACAATTCTTTTGGATGCGGATCTCGAAAATATAAAAATAGAAATGTCCAACAAAGAACTTACCAATGCCGATATAGAAAAAGCTTTGAGAGCGGAACCGAGAAGAAAAGAAATAAAACCTTTCTGGGATAATTCTATTTTCCGGACAGACGCCAAAAATTAAAAAATAATTTTTTGTCGTTTCTCCTGCGCCGTGTGCTCGGCGCAGGAGAAACCCCTTAATGCCTAATAGATTTATCTTTGTGTGGAGGAAATAATTTCTAACAACAAATAAATTCTATTATTCAGGAGGGATAGGCCATGAAAATAAAATGGTATGGACACGCCGCATTTAAGATAACCACGGATAATGGCACCCGAATCATTATAGATCCCTATGAGTCAGGTGCGTATGACGGGGCATTGGCTTATGGGATAATTGATGAAGAAGCGGATATTGTTTTAACCAGCCATGATCACGCTGATCATAATTATGTAAAAACTATTTCCGGCAAATATGTTCTGGTCGATAAAGCCGGCGAATATGACATGCGTGGCGTGAAGATAAAGGCGTTTCCCTCTTTCCATGATAAATCATTAGGTAAAGAAAGAGGCAATAATTTAATTTTCGTTATTGCCTGTGATGATTTGATTTTAGCGCATACCGGTGATATCGGCCACGCGCTTGATGCGGATCTGCTCAAACAAATAGGTAAAACGGATATTGTTTTGCTGCCGGTGGGTGGGTTTTTCACGATTGACGCGGCGGAGGCGACAAAAATGATAGATTCGCTTGCTCCCGCCGTAACCATTCCCATGCATTATAAAACAGAAAAATGCGCTTTTCCCATAGCTTTGGTGGAAGAGTTCACCAGAAACCAGGACAACGTTCGTGTTCTGGATAAATCAGAGATAGATTTTAAAAAAGAAAACCTGCCGACAAAACCACAAATCATTGTTCTGCGGTACGCATTGTAGTCGGGTTTAACTTTTTGCATATCGCTTGTCGCTAAAAAAAAGATGTGTTATACGCAGCCGGAAAATAATCATAAATATATATAAAGAGGAGGAAATAATAAATGGGAAGACTTTCAGGTAAAGTGGCGGTAATCACCGGGGCATCAAGCGGTATTGGCTGGGCGACAGCATTGTTATTCGCCAAAGAAGGGGCTAAGACGGTTATTGCCGCGCGCCGTGAAGAAAAGTTAAAAGAACTGGCGGTGGAAATGAAAAAGCTGGGCGGCGAAGTAGTTTATAAAGCCACGGATGTTTCCAAAGAAGATGATATAAAGACAATGGCACAGGCGACGATTGACGCCTTCGGCACGGCGGATATTCTGGTCAATAATGCCGGCATGGGCGGAGACACGGTTGACCTGGAGCATCAGGATGCCAAGGTCTGGATGGATGTCTATCAGACTAATGTTTTGAGCATGGTTTTGGCCACCAAATATCTAGTCAGGCCTATGATTGAAAAGAAAAACGGTTCTATCGTCAACATTGCCTCCGTGGCCGGTATTCGTTCGGGCGCGGGCGGCAATGCCTACAGCGCCAGCAAGGCTGCCATGATTAATTTTACGATGACTGCGGCCTGTGATCTCGGAGGGCACAACGTAAGAGTAAACTGCGTGTGCCCTGGGCTTTTTGAAACAGAAATGACTCAGAAATTTTTCGATGCCGCAAGGTCAAAAGGGAAAATAGATTTGATGGGCAGCCGGTGCGAACTTCGGCGTTACGGGAAAAACGAAGAATGCGCCAACGCCATTTTGTTTTTAGCCAGTGACGAAGCCAGTTTCATTACCGGTCAGTACCTGGCTGTGGACGGCGGAAACACCGCGTCGCTCAACATGCCCGGCATGAAAGTATAATTAATCCTTAAGCAGGGCGGATATCCGCCCTGCTTAATTGTTTTCTGTAATGACGTGCGTATTGGCAAATATGTATTTCCTGCCGCCGATATTTAAGAAAGAAAGACATGAATGAAAAATGCGGCTTGGTCAGCAGTGATCAAGATTTGAATAAAATATTAAAGAACAAAGATAAGGTAGTCGCTCTGGTTTACGCTTCCTGGTGTCCTTTTTGCCGTAATTTTTTACCTGTTTTTGATAAGTATGTCTCGGGCGAAGGTTTTGATTTTGTTTGTGTTCAGGATGATCAGGAAAGCATAGGCGACAGGTATTCCGTCGATATTTTTCCCACGGTTCTTTATTTTGAAAAAGGCAAGGTTGCCAAACGCCTTGACGGGGAACCGGGCGTGGGATTAAGCGAGAAGCAACTTGCCGAGTTTGTCACTTTCTGCCGTCTCTAGTAAGTGGCCGCGTGGGTCTTTCCAGCAAATCATTTGACAATTTTTTCTTTCGTGTCTAGATTAATTTCAATAAGAGATTAACCGCTTGCGCCAAAGGTATGCGCGGGCTGTGTTTTTTCGGTGAAAAACTTGATAATACATATATTTGAGGAGGCAACGAATAATGGCGTTAATGACTGGTAAGCAATATGAAGATAGTTTAAGAAAGATGAAATTCAAGGTCTATTTGATGGGGGAGAAGGTGGATAATCCTGTCGATCATCCCATTATCAGGCCGTCGATGAATTCTGTAAAAATGACTTATGAGCTCGCTCATGATCCGCAGCATGAAGATTTAATGACGGCTACATCCAGCCTAGATGGCAAAAAAGTAAACCGTTTCTGTCACTTGCATCAAAATACCGAGGATTTGATCAAAAAAGTTAAAATGCAGCGTTTATTGGGGCAGAAAACAGCGGCATGTTTCCAGCGTTGTGTTGGCATGGACGCGATGAACGCGGTGGACAGCGTTACCTGTGAGATGGATCAGAAGCTTGGCACCAATTATCATGAACGCTTCAGAAAATTCATGAAAATGGTGCAGGATAACGATTATACCGTAGACGGAGCAATGACGGATCCCAAAGGTGACCGCGGAGTTTCACCCAGCAAGCAGGCTGATCCTGATTTATTCACGCATGTGGTGGAAAGAAGAAAAGAAGGCATTGTAGTGCGCGGCGCCAAAGCGCATCAGACCGGCGCGCTAAATTCACACTGGATTTTAGTCATGCCTACTATATCCATGACAAAGGATGACGCCGATTACGCACTTTCTTTTGCTTGCCCCGCGGATGCGGAAGGAATTTCTTATATATACGGACGCCAGTCGTGTGATACTCGCAAGCTAGAAGGCAGCGAAATTGACGTGGGAAACTGTCGTTTCGGCGGGCATGAAGCATTGATGGTTTTCGACAATGTTTTTGTTCCCTGGGAAAACGTGTTTATGTGCGGCGAGTATGAGTTCAGCGGAATGCTGGTAGAACGTTTTGCCGGTTATCACCGCCAGAGCTACGGAGGCTGCAAGGTTGGTGTGGGAGATGTTCTCATCGGCGCGGCGGCGCTGGCGGCCGATTATAACGGCGCTTCCAAGGCATCACATGTAAAAGATAAATTAATAGAGATGATTCATCTGAACGAAACACTTTTTTCGTGCGGTATTGCTTGCTCCGCTCAGGGACATAAAACCGCTTCGGGAACTTATCTGATTGACCTGCTTTTAGCCAATGTCTGCAAGCAAAACGTAACGCGTTTTCCGTATGAAATTGCGCGTCTGGCGGAAGACATTGCCGGAGGTTTAATGGTGACCATGCCTTCGGAAAAAGATTTGCGTCATCCGGAAATCGGCAAAATTGTTGATAAATATTTTAAGGGTGTTAATGGCGTGCCGACGGAAAACCGTTGTAGGGTCATGCGGTTGGTGGAAAACATGACATTGGGCACGGCGGCTGTAGGTTACCGCACGGAATCCATGCACGGAGCTGGCTCTCCACAGGCGCAGCGCATTATGATATCGCGGCAGGGAAACCTGGAACAGAAGAAGAAATTGGCCAAGGAAATCGCCAGAATTAAGGATTAATTTCACAAACCGATTGTCCGAACATGGAAACAAAATTAATCGGCATAAAATATTGCGGCGGCTGCAATTCGACCATCGATAGGGTTGGTGTTGTCGGCGAAATACAAAAAACGCTTCCCCAAGGGTTCTCGCTGACCAGCGATACGAATGCCGCTCCTTGGGATACAGGAATTATGATGTGTGGGTGTATTTCCGCCTGCATTGACAAACCTGAAATAAGAAATCTCGCGCGCCGCTGGATTATTATCGCCGGGAACAACGTTGATATGCTGGGCGTTCCCGAAAAGGAAATAGCGCGGACCATTGTGGAAAAAATCAAGAGCTTCTCATAATATATGAATAATCAAAAATAAAGGAGAAATGACTTTGAAATATTTGTTGCTTGATGTGCAAGAAAATGTCGCCACGGTCACCATCAATCGGCCGGATAAGGG
>JAFGKC010000045.1 GCA_016928765.1 Syntrophaceae bacterium | reverse complement strand
TCGGAAGGTTCCGTGGACGCTTCTAACATGCTAAAGCCCGCGCTCGCGCGCGGCGAGTTGCGTTGTGTGGGCGCCACCACGCTCAACGAATATCGTAAATATATAGAGAAAGACGCGGCGTTGGAGCGTCGTTTTCAGCCTATTTTTGTAAAAGAACCTTCCGTGGAAGATACTATCGCTATTTTAAGAGGACTCAAGGAGCGCTACGAAGTACATCATGGCGTGCGTATTAAAGATTCCGCCATTATTTCCGCGGCCACCCTTTCCAACCGCTACATTTCCGACCGCTTCCTGCCGGACAAGGCTGTTGATTTAATCGACGAGGCCGCGTCGCGTCTGCGCATTGAACTTGATTCCATGCCTTGTGAAATTGATGTCATTGACCGCAAAATCATCCAGCTGGAGATTGAAAAGCAATCGCTGAAAAAAGAAACGGACAAAAGCAGCAAAGAAAGGCGTGAAAAAATCGACAAAGAACTGGCTGATCTTAAAGAAAATTTAAATCAGATGAAAACCCACTGGTCGAGCGAAAAAGATATCATCAAAAAAATCCAGAATATCAAAAGCCAGATGGAATCTTTGAAGATTGAAGAAGCCAACGCGCAGCGTGATGGCGATCTGGCCAAAGCGGCGGAAATACGCTACGGTAAACTGGTCGAACTGAACAAGGACTTGGAAAAAGACCAGGAAAAACTCACCGAAATTCAAAAAAACAAACATATGCTTAAAGAAGAAGTGGACGCGGAAGATGTCGCTGAAGTTGTGTCTAACTGGACGGGCATCCCGCTGTCGCGTATGATGGAAAGCGATGTGCAGAAACTTATCCATATGGAAGAACGCCTAAAAATGCGTGTAATCGGTCAGGACGAAGGCATCACGGCAGTTTCCGCGGCACTGCGGCGCGCTCGTTCCGGTCTGCAGGATCCCAACCGTCCTATCGGCTCATTTATTTTTCTTGGCCCCACTGGCGTGGGCAAAACAGAACTGGCGCGCGCGCTGGCTGAATTCATGTTTGACAATGAACAGGCCATGGTGCGCATCGATATGTCTGAATATATGGAAAAACACGCTGTAGCCCGACTGATCGGGGCTCCTCCTGGATACGTTGGATACGATGAAGGCGGTTATCTAACTGAAGCCGTCCGGCGCCGCCCCTACTGCGTTTTGCTTTTTGATGAAATCGAAAAAGCTCATCCTGATGTCTTCAATATTTTATTGCAGATTCTTGATGACGGACGCTTAACCGATGGACACGGGCGCACGGTAGATTTTAAAAATACGATTGTCATTATGACCTCCAACGTAGGCAGCCAGTGGATTCAGGACATCTCCCTTGACGAACAGGAAAAGCATAACCGCGCTATGGAGGCACTACGCGCGACATTCAAGCCGGAATTTCTCAACCGTATCGACGATATCATAACTTTCCGCGCGCTGACGCTCGAGAATATAAACCGTATTATTGATCTTCAGCTCGCGCTTATTGACCGACGGCTCAAAGATCGAAAAATGACCGTTGAACTTACGGAAGAAGCAAAAAAGCATATCGCGGAAATCGGCTACAGCCCAATTTACGGCGCGCGCCCCTTAAAGCGCGCCCTACAGAAAATGATTCTGGATCCTCTGTCAATGGATATTCTTGCCGGTAAATTTATTGACGGAGATAAAGTCAGCGTCGGCCTTTCAAAAAATAACGAGATTATTTTAACTAAAAAATAACTTTATCAGGTAAAGACGGGAGGAAAGATAGATGGAAGAAAAGAAAAAAGATTCCGGATTTGTAGTTAAAGACAAACGACTGTTTGGAGATGACGCCAAACCCCGTCCGCAGGATGAAGAGCCATCTCCCGCGAAAGAAAAAAAAGAAACAGCAGCGGAAAAGCAAAAAGAGGCTCCTCCTCAGGAAGCTGATTATCCGCCGATAACTTTTGCCAATTTTGTTTTGTCGCTGAGCACTTCCGCCCTATATCATTTTGGAGATTTTCCAGATCCTGAGGGAGGAAAAACCGAGAAAAATTTGTCAGCGGTCAAACAGACCATCGATATTCTCGATATGCTTCATGGAAAAACAAAAGGTAATCTCGATGAAAACGAGACACAACTCATTGAAGGTGTCCTCTATGAGTTAAAACTGCGCTTTGTTAAAGAAAAGGGCTGAAATGATTTGGCTGGCTCCGGCAAAAATCAACCTTTTTCTGCATGTTTTGGGAAAACGCGGCGACGGTTACCACGAAATTTTTTCCTTGATGCAGAAAATTTCTATCTTTGACGAGCTTTCCTTTGCTCCACTTGCCCGAGGGATTCATCTAAAATGCTCTGATCCTGAATTGCCAACTGATGAAAATAATTTAGTATTTCGCGCGGCAGAGCGCATTTTCTCCTATACTGATTATCATTCAGGAATTAAAATCACTCTAAACAAAAAAATTCCCCTGACCGCGGGCCTGGGCGGCGGCAGTTCCGACGCTGCCGCGACGTTACTCGCTTTAAATGAGCTTTGTTCTTTCGGGCTAACCAAAAAAGAGCTGATGCAATTGGGGTCAAAACTGGGGGCTGATGTCCCTTTTTTCATTTTTGGCACTTCAGCTTTTGCTTCAGGCGTTGGCGATAAACTGAAAACCTGTAAAAATCTTCCAAAAATACACCTTGTTCTCATTAATCCTCTGTTTCCCCTCTCCACAAAAGCGGTTTATTCCAATCTCAATTTGAGATTGACAAGTGAAAAAATTAATTATAGCATTCCGCGGCTTTTGACCCTAGGCGATGTAATCAGGGAATTACATAATGATTTAGAAGAAGTTTCCCTGAAAATGCATCCCGAATTGGGTGATTTAAAGCAAATATTACTGCGGCATGGAGCGCTTGGCGCATTGATGTCTGGTAGCGGGCCCACGGTCTTTGGAATTTTTTCGGATGAAAAAGCAGCAAGGAATGCATTAACTTTAATTGACAAAAAATTTTCCGGTCGCTATTCAATCTTTTTCGCCCGATCGTTATAAATGCCTTGTTATCCGGCTTTCAAATTTTATTGAAAATATTGGGGCGTCGTCAAGCGGTAAGACACAGGATTTTGGTTCCTGCATTCGGAGGTTCGAATCCTCCCGCCCCAGCCATAAAAAGTACAAAGGCACATCATAAATGTTAGAAAAAATTAGAATATTTTCCGGAAATTCCAACTTAGTGTTGGCCAGTGAAATTTGCAGAAATCTTGGCGTATCTATGGGTAAAGCCAATGTTACAACTTTCAGCGACGGTGAAACACAGGTTGAGATAAATGAAAATGTTCGCGGCATGGATGTTTTTATCATTCAATCCACCTGCTCTCCGGTCAATGTTATGTTAATGGAACTTTTAATCATGATTGACGCGATGAAACGGGCTTCCGCTGATCGGATTACCGCGGTCATCCCCTATTATGGCTACGCCCGGCAGGACAGAAAAGTCGCGCCGCGCGCGCCGATTTCGGCAAAATTAGTAGCTGACCTCATTACCACCGCCGGAGCTCACCGTGTACTTTCCATGGATTTGCACGCGGGGCAGATTCAGGGTTTTTTCAATATTCCTGTGGACAACCTGTTTGCCACATCGGTTTTGCTTGATTACATGAAAAAGAATTATCCTATCGACACCGTTGTTGTCTCGCCGGATACCGGCGGCGTGGAGCGCGCCCGCGCGTTCGGAAAACGACTGGGCGCCGCCCTGGCCATTATTGACAAAAGAAGGGAAGGCCCTAACGAATCTCAGGTAATGAACATCATCGGTAACGTCAAAGACAAAAAAGTGATTATCCTTGATGACATGATTGACACTGCCGGCACTGTCGTGCAGGCGGCAAATGCCCTAAAGGATGCCGGCGCCACTGAAGTCAGCGTCTGTTGCACGCACCCGGTTTTATCCGGGCCCGCGCTGGATCGTATTGAAAAATCAAGTATAAAAGAACTTGTTGTTACTGACACAATACCGCTCACCGACGCGGCAAAAAAATGCAAAAGAATAAAAGTTTTATCTGTTGCCGGTTTGCTTAGCGAAGCCGTGCGCCGGATTTATTACAACGATTCTGTGCATTCATTATTTATATAGATACTAGGAGGAGAAGAAATGGAAGTAACCGATTTAGCGGCTCAGATCCGTAAAGAACAAAAGAAAGGGCCGTCACGCCGCCTGCGACAGAGCGGTTTTGTCCCGGCTGTTTTCTACGGCCGTTCCGCCGAAAACATGCTTCTGGCGGTAAAAAACGAAGCTTTAGTTAAGCTTCGCAAGGACAAAAAAGACCATTCCTTTATTAAGCTGATTATCGATGACGGAAAGCAAAAAATAGAAAAGTTGTCTTTGATAAAAGAATTACAGGTTCAGCCCTTAACGGGAAAATTTTATCACGCTGATTTTTATGAAATAGACATGAAACACAAGCTGACAGTGGACGTTTCTCTGCGCTTTGTCGGTAAAGCCGTGGGCGTGGATAACGGCGGTGAGTTGCAGCATATAAAACGTGAAGTTAAAGTTTCCTGTCTGCCTTCCGACCTTCCCGATCATATTGATGTTGATGTCGCCGCGCTCGATATTGGAGATTCTTTAAAAGTAAAGGAAATTAAAGTTCCTGAGGGAGTTACCGTTTTAGATTCTCCCGATGCGGCGATAGCCGCCGTCGCGGTGATTAAGGTGGCCGTGGTAGAAGCTCCCGCGGCGGAAGAAGGCGCTGCTGAAGAAGAAGCCGCGAAAGAAGGCGAATCCGCGGAAAAAGCTGAATCAGCTCCGGCATCTGATAAGGACAAGAAAGAAAAGAAGGAAAAATAAAACTTTTGTTTTGAAAAAACCGGGCGGTAATGAGTGTTTCCCTCAATACTTTCAAAAATTCTTCAACGGTATAAAAATGAGAGGGATCAGAAAATGTATCTGATTATTGGCCTGGGTAATCCGGGACAGCGCTACAAAAAAACCCGGCACAATATCGGTTTTATGGTTGCTGAAAAATTAGCGGCGAAAATCGAATTGGATATGAAACAAAAGAGCTTTGACGCTCTGTGGGGCAAAGGCCAGATTAAGAATAAAAAACTTATTATCGCCATGCCTCAAACTTACATGAATTTAAGTGGTACTGCGGTAAGGCAGTTAAAAAAGTTCTTTAAAACGGATATCAGTAAACTCATCGTTATTCATGATGATCTTGATTTGCCTTTCGGCGCCCTGCGGCTTAAAACCGGAGGAGGAAACGCCGGGCACAAAGGGCTGATATCAATAGAATCTAACCTTGGTTCTTCCGAGTTTAATAGGGTTAGGCTGGGCATTGGCAAACCGGCTGATAAATCCCGCATTGAGGGTTATGTTTTGGAACCTTTCAGTGAAGAAGAAAAAAAATCATTGCCGGGATTAGTCAATCAGGCAAGCGATGCCTGCGTGGAAATAGTTTTATCGGACATTAAAACAGCTACAAGCAAGTACCAAATAAAAAATATTAATTTCCACAAAAAGGAGGACTAGTTAATGTTTCAAAACAAAAGAAGTATCTGGACATTTTTACTGGGCAGTTTGATTTTTCTCTTATCTGCCTCAAGCGCGTTTGCCGGCGAAGCAAATATCAAGCTTCCTGATCTGACCCAGATCACGTTTTTCGGTGACGCAATTAAAGGCCTGACTATTCTCAATATCGGCCTGTTTATTTGCGCGATTGGAATGATTTTCGGCGTCATTCAGTACGTGCAGACAAAAAATCTTCCCGCGCATAATTCGATGCTCGCTGTTTCCCAAACCATCTGGGAAACCTGCAAAACCTATCTTTTCCAGCAGGGCAAATTTTTGCTTGGACTTTGGATTCTGATTGCCGCGTGTATTGTTTATTACTTTGGCGTTCTGGAAAAGATGACCAACGGACGCGTAGCCATCATTCTGCTTTCCTCGGTTATCGGTATTCTCGGTTCTTACGTTGTCGCCTGGTTCGGTATCCGCATCAACACGGTCGCTAACTCTCGCGCCGCTTTCGCTTCAATGAGCGGCAATCCCCTAAACATCGTGAATATCTGTCTGCGTTCCGGTATGAGTGTCGGCCTTCTTCTGGTCAGCATTGAGCTTTTAGTCATGATCATTATTCTGGCCTATATTCCTTCTGATTTGGCTGGCGCCTGCTTTATCGGCTTTGCTATCGGTGAATCTCTGGGCGCTTCCGCTTTGCGTATTTGCGGTGGTATCTTCACCAAGATTGCTGACATCGGTTCTGACCTGATGAAAATCGTTTTCCATCTTCCCGAAGACGATCCCAAAAATCCTGGTGTTATTGCTGACTGTACAGGTGATAACGCGGGTGACAGCGTCGGTCCCACGGCAGATGGTTTTGAAACTTATGGTGTTACGGGCGTTGCTCTAATCGCCTTTTTGGCTCTGGCATTGGCTTCCACTCCCGAAATGGGTGGCAGGCTGATTATATGGATCTTCGCCATGAGAATTTTGATGATCATCACTTCTCTTGTTTCTTACTTTATTAATCAAGGAATAAGCAATGCTGCCTTTTCCGGTAAGAAGGAATTCAATTTTGAACATCCCCTGACCAATCTGGTCTGGATAACCTCTATTGTTTCTATCGGTGTAACTTTTGCTGCGAGCTATTACCTTTTGGGAGACCTGACTGATGGTTTAGAAAGTCTATGGTGGGCACTGGCAACTATCATCAGCTGCGGCACGATTGCCGGCGCGTTGATTCCGGAATTTACAAAAATATTCACCAGCACCAATTCGCGTCACTGCGAAGAAGTTGTTAACGCTTCCCGTCAGGGCGGCCCCTCGCTGAATATTCTTTCCGGTCTGGTTGCGGGTAACTTCTCCGCTTTCTGGTTAGGATTGGTTATAACTTCCTTGATGTTTGTTGCCTATATGGTTTCACAAAATGCGGCCGTTCTGGCTATCATGCCCGAAGCTTTTAAATTTGCCGCTCCTGTGTTTGCCTTCGGTCTTGTGGCATTCGGCTTCCTGGGCATGGGCCCTGTAACTATTGCCGTGGATAGCTTTGGACCGGTATCGGATAACGCCCAATCCATTTATGAACTTTCCATGATCGAATCCCGTAAGGACGCCAAGGCGGTTGTTAAAAAACACTATGGCATCGAACCGGATTTTGAACTGGCCAAACACTACCTGGAATCAGCGGACGGCGCGGGCAATACCTTTAAAGCCACAGCCAAACCCGTTCTGATCGGCACCGCCGTCGTCGGCGCGACAACAATGGTGTTCGGTATCATCATTCTGCTGGAAGGACTTTTCGGCAACGTTATCGCTAAACTATCGCTTGTACAGCCGGAAATCATTCTTGGCTTGATTATGGGCGGCGCAGTTATTTATTGGTTTACCGGCGCGTCTATTCAGGCTGTAACCACTGGAGCTTATCAGGCTGTTGTCTATATAAAGAAGAAAATTAATCTGGATAAAAAAGAAGCTTCTATTGAAGATAGCAAAGCAGTCGTCAAGATTTGCACCCAGTACGCGCAAAAAGGAATGATCAATATTTTTATTGTCATTTTCTTTATGACGCTGGCT
>JAFGKC010000044.1 GCA_016928765.1 Syntrophaceae bacterium | reverse complement strand
GGGAGGTTAATTGCGCATGGAAGAAAAACAATATTTAATTGATTCGTTCTCCATTGAAGAATCCTGGCGCATTTTCCGCATTATGGCGGAATTTGTTGACTCCATAGAATCTCTTTCCAAAATTCGCAATGCGGTGTCAATATTCGGCTCCGCGCGGCTAAAACCGGAAGATAAATATTATCAGATGGCGGAGACGCTCGGAAGAATTCTCGCGCAGAACGGGTTTAGTGTCATCACCGGCGGCGGCCCGGGGATAATGGAAGCCGCCAATAAAGGCGCCGCGGAAGCAGGCGGCAAGTCCGTGGGCATGAATATACGCCTGCCCTTCGAGCAAAAACCTAATCCATACGCCAATCTCCAGATTGATTATAAGTATTTCTTCATCCGTAAAGTAATGTTCGTCAAGTACGCGTTGGCTTACGTTATTTTGCCCGGCGGTTACGGAACGATGGACGAATTTTTTGAGGCGCTGACACTGATTCAGACAAAAAGAGTGAAAAGCTTCCCGGTAATATTGATGGGAAGCGAATACTGGCAGGGATTAATGGATTGGCTTAAAAACAGCATGATGCAAAACGGTATGATTCTTCCCTTCGATTATGAAATGATTCAAGTTATCGACGATCCGGAAGAAGCTGTCAGGCACATAAAAAAGTACGTTATCGTTTAAAAACAAAAATAATTTATACCAGCAAATACTTCATTTATGCCATTGGAAAAAGTCATCGAGAACTTGAAGCAAAGCAAAGTATCTCCTTGTTACCTTTTATACGGCGAAGAAGAATATCTTATATCTGAATATTTAAACAAAATGATCGAGGCAATCGTGCCAGAGCCTGACCGTGATTTCAGCTTGTTTTTTTTCGACGGAGAAAACACTGACGCTGATATTCTGATGAAAACGATTGAAACACCTTCCCTGCTGGGCGGCCGTAAAGTAATTATCGTAAAAAACACCAATATTTTTTCTTCACGTCAAAACAGCTCGGATATTATCCAAAAAATCATTGCACATCTTGAAACAAATCCGGAGAAAGCGGCAAAATTATTTCTTACTTTTTTAAGAATAACCGGGTTTTCCCTAGATGATTTGCGAGATGATGGATGGAGAAAGATAAGTGAGGAGCACTGGCGCGAAGCGGTAGAAGGTAAAGCAACGTGGGAGGAACGCGATAAATGGCTCCCCCGTGTTTTAGAAATATTCACCGCGACGGCTTTGAATTTGTCCGCGACGGCAGATACAGAAGAAATGGAAAATATTCTGCATAAAACATCGTCTACTGGAAACTGCTTAATATTTACGGCGCAAATGATCGATAAACGAAAAAAGATTTTTAAAGCAATTTCCGAAACTGGTACTGTAATTTATTTCGGCAAAACGCGTTCCGCGGCTCTTCAAAAAGACAAACTGATAAAAGAAGCTCAGCATATATTGCAAAAATCCGGCAAAAGAATGTCACCCTCAGCGTGGATAAAACTGGGCAAAAAAACCGGCTGGGAATTAAGAAATTCTATAATGGAACTGGAAAAACTCATATATTTTGTCGGTGATCGACAGATTATCGAAGAGGCGGATGTTGAAAAAGCAGTCGGCACAACCAGCGAGGAGTCCGTATTTGAGCTGACCACAGCGATGAGCGAAAAAAATTCCGCTTCAGCTTTAGCCGCGCTCAAAAGGCTTCTGGATCAGGGAGAACATCATTTGATGATTTTGACCATGCTGACCAGGGAAATCCGTTTTTTGCTACAGGCAAGAATTTTGCTGGACGCGAAAAAGCTGCCGCCTTATCGAACCGGCATAGATTTTGGCTGGTTTCAAAAAAATATTTACCCGGCGTTTAGCGAGATGAAAGCAGAATCAAACAGCACAGGCGACTCAATTTTGAACCAGCACCCTTTTGTTATCTATAACGCCTGGCGCCACTGCCGAAGCTTTCCCCTCCCTAATCTTATAAACTATCTTGACGAATTGCTTAAGATAGACCTCGCCTTCAAATCCTCCGCTGCCAAGCCACAAATGTTACTGGAAAACTTCCTGATAAATACCTGCGCTTAATTAGTATCGCGCACAGGAAAACGTCTTTTTCTTTGTTTAAAAAATCAAAGTCTTCTCATTATTTTTTGCATGTATTTCTGCGCTTTTGATAATTTTCGGGAGGGGCCTCTTTTTCTGTTTCTATCTGTTTTCCCCGAATCATCAGACGCTTTTATATAATTATGATTGGGTAAAGAAGTGATTGCCCTGTTCATGACACTTTCAAATTCCACCGAAGAAAGAACAGTATTCCCCATGCTTGCGGCGAACGAGGCAATTTCTCTGTCTGAAGACACGACAACTGTCTCTTCTTCGCTTTGCGCCGCCAATCTTTTTATTACCGTATCGGCATCTTCGCCGTAACGTGAATAAATGATATCTACATTATTATACCGGTCGCGCTCTTCTTCCCTTTCTTCGCCCTGCCAGCCATCAAAGACCACGGTGATTTTATGTCCTTTTTTTTGCTGGTATTCGCTAAGCCGGGACACAAGCGCCTGCCGACCGGCCTGCAGACTATAGAGTTCGTAGCGCCGCAGCTTGCTTGATTGACGAATCAAATTGTATCCATCAATGATAATAAACATAAAAAATCTTTACATATATTCGTTTTCCCATCAATTAAATTATTAACCGGCTTTTTGCTTGACTTAGGCTGATTTTGTTTGTTATTTGTCAATCAGTTGCTAAACGACTTATTGATATTGCCAATTATTATAAACAGATAAATGGTATAAAAACATTTTTTCAGAAATTCAAAATATATGTATCAAAATAAAAAAATAGTAGTGGTTATGCCGGCCTATAACGCCGCAAAAACACTTATCCAGACATACGAAGAAGTTATGGCGCAAGGCATTGTGGATCTGATTGTTTTTGTTGATGATGCCAGTTCCGACAATACGGCAAAAATAGCTTCCGGGCTTCCGCAGAGCAGACTTCACGTGCATGAAGAAAACATCGGCTATGGCGGCAACCAAAAAACCTGTTACCGTATCGCCCTGGAAGAAGGGGCTGATATTGTAATTATGGTGCACCCTGATTACCAATACACGCCGAAGTTGATTCCGGCGATGGCTTCATTAATAGCCAGCGGTCTTTATCATTGCGTTCTGGGCTCGCGAATTTTAGGCGGTTACGCGTTAAAAGGAGGGATGCCCTTCTGGAAATACGCGGCCAACCGCTTTTTAACATTTGCAGAAAATATTTTAATCGGCGCGAAGTTATCCGAATATCACACGGGTTACCGGGCTTTTTCCCGCGAACTTCTTCTCAAACTGCCCCTTCAAAATAATTCCGATGATTTTGTTTTTGATAATCAGATGCTCGCGCAGATTATCTGGTTTGGCTATACGGTGGCGGAAGTCAGCTGCCCGACAAGATATTTTGCCGAGGCATCATCTATTAATTTTACACGCAGCGTGAAATATGGACTAGGCTGCCTGCGGACAGCATCTCTTTTCCGGCTAGCTAAGGTCAATATAGTACACACTCCTATTTTCCCTTACGCATGAATAAATGTAATAAATACCTAATTGCTATTTTGCTTGTCGCTTTAACTGTAATAGCTTTTTACCCAATTGCAGGCAATGATTTCATTAACTTCGATGATAATCTTTACATCACAGAAAACCATTATGTTAAATCCGGCATTAATTTCCAAACTATAAAATGGGCCCTTAGTGCCGTCGTTGCCAGCAACTGGCATCCATTGACTTTACTTTCTCATGCCCTGGATTGGAACCTATTTGGCCAATGGGCGGGTGGCCATCACTTAGTAAGCCTGCTTATGCATATCGCCGCGGTTGTGCTTTTGTTTTTATTTCTTTGCAAAACCACGCAAAGCTTTTGGCCTTCTGCTATTGTCGCTGCGCTGTTCGCCCTGCACCCCCTGCGGGTGGAATCTGTCGCCTGGGCGGCAGAACGAAAAGACGTTTTAAGCGTGTTTTTTGGCATGGCCTCGCTTTACGCTTATGCCTTTTATGTTCAGAACAAAAAAATGTCCAAATATTTTCTTTCTTTATCTCTGTTTGCTTTAAGCCTGATGTCCAAACCCATGCTTGTTACCCTGCCCTGTATAATGTTGCTGATCGATTACTGGCCCCTGCAAAGGTGGCAAGACATTATATACAGACAGCCAAGCAAATTAAAAATTTCTCCCTTAGAATTGCCAATAAAGAAAACAGCTAATCAGAAAAAAACGGTTATTCCTAACCAAAGCAAACAACAAATAATTTATGCTTTTTTACTCGAAAAAATTCCTTTCTTTATTTTGACAATAATATTTTCCAGCGTTGCTTTATGGGCACAAAATAAAGATGGCGCTGTCGCTTCTCTCGATAAATTATTATTTTTCGACCGCGTGGCTAACGCGCTTATCTCCTATGTGTCATACCTGGGCAAAATCTTCTGGCCGAACAATCTTGCGCTGTTCTATCCATATCAGACATTTTTACCGATGTGGCAAATCCTCGGCGCATTTTTATTTTTATTAATTGTTACCTTGATGGTTTTAATTTTCATAAAAAGAGCACCCTTTTTAACTGTGGGCTGGTTTTGGTTTTTAGGTTCATTAGTTCCGGTAATTGGTCTGGTGCAAATAGGCAAGCAGGCAATGGCCGATCGTTACACTTACTTTCCCTCTATAGGAATAATTATCATGCTGGTATGGGGATTAATCTATTTTTTTCCCAAAGAAAAAACGCGTAAGTTAATTTTAGCTCCACTAGCAGTATTTAGCATTGCCGTTTTAATGTTCCTTACTTGGCAGCAATGCGGCTACTGGAAAAACAGCATCACTGTTTTCCGTCACGCCCTGGAAGTTACCAAAGATAATTATCTGGCTCATAATAATTTGGGTACAGCTCTGGCAAAAACAGGAAAAAGCAAAGAAGCTCTTTCTCATTACCTCGCCGCCGTAGAAATTAACCCCGCGCATGACACTTCTCTGGTCAATCTTGGCGCAGCTCTTGCCGCTGAAGAACAAAACGAGGAAGCTAAAAATCTTTATCTGCGAGCCATTAAAGCTAATCCCTCAAAAACCCACGCTCATGTTAATTTAGGAAATTTGCTGGCAGAGGAAGGAGATAAAGAAAAAGCAATGAATTATTATAAAGAAGCAATTAAAATTGATAATAATAGCGAAGCATATTACAACTTGGCTAACTTACAAGTAAAGCAGGGGGCAATAACTGAGGCGGAAAATAATTACCTCGCGGCAATAAAAATAGACCCTCAGCATGATAAGGCTCATTACAACCTTGCCGAGCTTCTCATACAAAAAGGGCTAATCCACCGAGCTATTGAACATTTTCGTGAATCCGCACGTTTAAATCCCTCGTCCTTTAAAGCGCTTAACAACCTTGGGGTTCACCTGGAAAAACAACAGCTATATGATGAAGCTATGTATTATTATCGCCTAGCCATGAAACTTGAACCAGAAAACTCCGGTCTTCATTTCAACATCGGCGTGGCTTTGGGCAACAAAGGAGATTTAGAAAAAGCTATCAAACATTTCCACCGAGCTGTTGAGCTTAAGCCTGATTACCAAGACGCACGTCGAGCATTAAAGATGGCGCTGGAAATGCAAAACAAAAATTAGCTTTTATCGGCGTTGGCGGCCGCTTTCATGGCGTTGATTGTTTTTTTATAGTCTTCGGTGCCGAAGACCGCCGCTCCCGCGACCAGAACATCAGCGCCGGCCTTCGCGATATCACCAATATTTTCCAGATTAACTCCGCCATCAACCTCCAAAAGCGGTTTTTTCGGCAGTTTCGCGATCATTTCCGCCACTCTTCTGATTTTGGAAAGAGAACTTTTAATAAACTTCTGGCCGCCAAAACCGGGATTGACAGACATAATCAACAGCAGGTCAACATCCGGCAAAATTTCTTCAATCGCACTCAGTGGCGTGGCCGGATTAAGAGAAACACCCGCTTTTTTCCCTATCTTTTTAATCAATTCAATCGTCCGGTGCAAATGACTGGCCGCTTCCACGTGGACGGTTATATAATCAGCTCCCGCATCCGCAAAAGATTGTATGTAAGCTTCCGGGCTCTTAATCATCAAGTGCACGTCAAAAGGCAGTTTTGTAGATTTGCGTAAAGAACCGATAATGGCCGGCCCCATGGTGATATTGGGTACAAATCGCCCATCCATGACGTCAACATGAATCCAGTCAGCACCAGCTTTATCCACAGAAGCAATTTCTTCGCCCAAGCGGGCGGCATCCGCGGAAAGAATTGAAGGGGCAATCAGCTTCATCGGGTTTTCTCCTTTATTTGAATATTTTAATATACCAATGTCGTTTCCCTGTCAACACTTGTCCGGCATACGCCGGACTACGCTCCGCCACAGCGGAGCTACTTCTTTGGCCTAATCTTCAAAGTAAATCCTTGACACAGATACCCAAAAATTTAACAATACAACATGCTTATTTTATACAATATTATCCTTTTCCT
>JAFGKC010000004.1 GCA_016928765.1 Syntrophaceae bacterium | reverse complement strand
TATTTGCATTATCTGCTATTTCCACCTTCTTTTTGCTGCTCAAGAAGCAAACCAAATTGGTTTTGCCCTATGTTGGTTGTTGTTTTTTGATAATAAAGACCCGAGGCCACAAATCCGATAGAAATTAAAAGCACTTTAATGTTTTGCTGCATACTTACCTTTAAAGCATATTTGGTGCTATTTATCGGACAAGATAGACGAGGTCTTGAAATAGCATGAAGAGTAGTAAGCAATATTTTGATTAAATTTATCATAAGCACTAACAAACCATTCGTATGTACGATTTGGGATTAAATCCTCATCGAAAGTATACTGCGGAATCTTGGTTTTGAGCTTTTGCTTGGTCTTTATAACTCGTCCATTCAACCCATCTTTTTCAAACCATCCGACGCTATAAAAATATGCTCCGGCAAACGGCTCCCACTTTAAAGTTGGACGCTTTACGGAAACCTCTTCGTACTTAATAGGATAAAGGGGTATAATTTTTTTCTTGTGTTTTATTGTGGGATAACCGGAAAATAACGGTTCTTGATCTTTAGAAATCTGTATGCGTGGTCCGTATGCATCCCAATAGGTTGATGGTTGATCCTTATAAGGCAAAGAGGAGAAAATGTAGTATTCACCGGGTCTCAGATAGGCACAGATTGTAAATGGCATGTCGGAGGTGATTGTAAGTGATGCTATGTTGCGGTGGTTCTTGTCAATTATAGAAACAGACACAGGCCAAGAAGGTTCTTCTACCCATCCCACTTGTCCTTTCCAGCATAAGTGTGATGTAGAGGCGCACGATACAAACAATACACAAAGAAGCAGGACAATAAACAATGAAAAACAATCACTGCAAAATCGTTTACACATATTCCCTCCATTTTTCTGCAACGAAAAGCTCAGCCGGAGCGGCCCACGGGGCCGCGATCGGCTGGAGCGACAGGTTAGAAAATTATTTTTCTTTGATCTTCTCGCTCCATGTTGCTATTTCATCAAGTGTTCCAAACACACCTTTAGCAGTACTCTCTCTTGCGGGAATCTTGTCTCGAAATGCAGTCACAATATTAGTAAATTCATCACTCTGCAGAACAATTGGACTCACTGCCGAATTCTTTTCAAGCATAAAGCCAATTGTATTTTTCTTCTCATCAATTTTATATTTGAATATCTGATCCCAATTCAATATCAGAGTTTCTTGTTTCAGCAGCAAGAAATTATAAATGGCACTTAAAATCATCCCCAATAAAAATAAATATATAAACGAAATATCGCGAAGTGTTTTTATCGTTAATCCTTCAACTGTGAACAACGCGAAATACAATACAAGCAGCGTAATAATTATTAAATGGATTACAAAACGAATTGCCACTGAATATAATCGTTTCCCAGAAACAATTATTTCTTTATCAGAGATAATTAAATTACCTT
Source organism: Syntrophaceae bacterium (assembly GCA_016928765.1). Lineage (GTDB taxonomy): Bacteria > Desulfobacterota > Syntrophia > Syntrophales > Smithellaceae > UBA4810. The sequence continues at coordinate 2,028 of JAFGKC010000004.1, read as the reverse complement.
TACCACGAAATTTTCCATAGCTGTCGCCTAATACAAAATAATGTCTGTTCTTGAATGTGCAAGGGATTGTAATAGTCATAACTTTATTTCTAACAATTAATATACGAACTTCGCTTTTTCCGATAAATTGGATATCATCCTAGCATAAGCATGTTTTGAGAAAAAGGAAAATATTGCATAATTACATCAGAGTATCTATTTACATCATTTCGTGTTTTGTGATAATAAATACCAAAGACGAAGGTCGTAAAATATGGGAAATTTGTCCAACAAACGATTGTAATTACCGGAGGCGAAGAAATCGCCTCCGGTAATTTATTTATGGTGGGTTAATCTTTATTTAACGTATTTCTTGGGCAGATTGACGATGATGTCTTCCGCCTCTTTTGCCATGGCTTTAACCAAATCTTCAACCTTGGGCATGTCGTTGATGCGCTGGGCGGCTTCGCCGGCGGCCATCATGGCCTTTTCCTTATTGCCTTCATAGACAGCCTTGATGGATTCGTTCTCAAAATCAATCAGCGACGTATCTTCCATAGTCATATAACTGTCCGGCGTTCCGAGGAATACACCGGGTGACTTTTTCAGCGTGTTTACCGCGTGTTCTTCACTGCGGGGGGTTCTCAACCAGCGAGCCGGGCCCACATAGCCGCGGGCGACCAAGGTGCCGCGATCCTGCGCGTCCAAAACAGACTGCTTCCAGAGTGCGGGGAAATCGCTTTCCTGCGTGGCCAGAAATCGGGTTCCCATCAGCACGCCGTCACATCCTAAAGCCAGAGTGGCGGCCAGGGTTTTACCGTCAGAGACACCGCCGCCGCCAACTACAAGCGTTTTTGCGTCGGATACAGCATCAACCACAGCGGGGAAAAGAACCATAGAATGAAGTGGTTCCCAGTGCGTATGGAAGCCGCCTTCATGGCCGGAAGCGACAATCACATCAACGCCAGCTTTTTTACAGCGCATGGCGGCTTTGACGGAAGGAATGATATGAACCCAGATGAAGCCTGCTCCTTTAATCTTTTCTCCCCAGCCCATCGGGTCTCCGGCGGAGGTATACATAACTTTTAGAGTTTTTTTCATTTCGGGATTTTCTTCCCGTACCTTGATGGCTGTTTCAATCATGATGTTTGCTTTGTCTTTGAGTTCCGCGGATACCATCACATTCGGGCCGAAAACACCGCCTTTGTCTTTGACCAAACGATGAGTGCGCTTCAGAACAGTTGCCAGCACTTTGGCCATATCGTCGTCACGGTTTGCCTCGCCAGTATCGCAAAAGGCGTTGTAAATCCAGGGCTGATCGTCTTTGTTGAAAAGTCCGCTGGTGGAAAGCAGTCCCAGGCAACCGGCGTTGGCCGCCGCCACGCACAAATTGTTGTTGGAAAAAGGCCCCATGCCTGCCTGCATGATGGGGTACTTAATTCCCAATAATTCTGTCAGTCTCGTTTTTAACATTAATTTATCCTCCTATATTTAATTAAAATAATTGCGTTTTTGTTATCAACAGGGCTGGCCGTTGAAGACTTGCGCTATCGGCCAAAGAGTATATGAAGAAGATGTTTACCTGTCAAATTGTTTGTTTGCGTTACAATAATATAATTCTGGACAAACCCTGCGGCTAAAAATATAATGATCTCAACCTCATAAACATCAGCAACAGGAACGGATGCTAAAACGTTTTCTCATTTTTTTCGCTATATTGTTCGCCCTGCAGGGCATTGCCTTGGCGGATTTCTATACGTGGGAAGACGATCAGGGCAATGTGCATATAACCGATTATCCGCCGCCCGCGAAATATGGCAAAAAAGTAAAGACGAGCAAAGTCGCGGATACTCCCCGGGAAATCTGCATCAGGCCGGAAAAAGAAAAAACATCCGCGGATAAAAAAGAGGCAATTCAGGATAAGAATCCCGAAGTTATTCTTTATACAACAAGCTGGTGCCCCTACTGCACAAAAGCGCGCAATTTTTTTCTGTCGCGCAATATTCCTTTTACCGAATATGACGTGGAAAAAGACCGCGAGGCCGCGGC
>JAFGKC010000043.1 GCA_016928765.1 Syntrophaceae bacterium | reverse complement strand
TGAGGGCAAGTTTTTGTTCCAGCCCTTTATTAATATATTCAACTGTACAGTTGCTGAGTGTCGGCGGTTTTAGCTTTGTGTAATAAATATTTATAGCTACGTCGTCCGAGGTTCCAGGTGCCTGAAGCTTGTACCACTGTGCCATACCGCCATCATTATTCGTGTTAAAGCCATTAGGTGACCCGTACTTTGCCCTTATTGCCGAATTGAATTTCCAAAAGGCCGGTTCTTTATTTGCCCCGCCATCGGCAGACAGTAACAAAAATTCCCCGCGGCAGAAACCATCGTTTAAAAGCGTCATCTTCAACTCGCCAGCAATATCCAGCATCTTCCCTTTATACCAAAGTGTAACAAATCCGTTGTTGCCCTTGAATTCGTTAATAAAAGTAAATCCCTGTTGCGTCATTATCTTTTCAACCTGTGCCCTGCTTGATCCCCAGGGAACATTGGCAAAACCACTGGGACCATTAGCCGCAAAGGCAACTGCTTGTATTGAAAAAAGCAGAAAAGTTGTTAGCGCCAGCAATCTGATAACATTTTTCATAAATTTTCCTCACCTAAAATCTTGTCAAAATCAAATTGGCCCCAAAATCCCCCAGCAAAGCGAAATGGAAAGATTAAACGTCCTGTTGCCTAAATAAGTTTTCACTTGCATTATACTACCTTCAACGTCTTGCTGAAGGTAGTATAATGAAGCTTCAGAAAATAGGCAATTTCTTTTAATCGATAGCCGTATTGAAAATGGGCAGTGCAGATATAGTTATTACTTTCAGTTTTAATGATTTCTTTGAAGCTTTTTCTTGTAGTGCTAAATTCTCTATCATTTTTCGTTCCCACTTAAGTTTTTATGCCGATAATTTTGATAGTGATCGCGGGCTTGCGGAAATTCATTAATGGCAAGGAGAACAATTATCACCAATAAGCCAAGAGCGATATATCTTCCCCATCCTTTCATGGTGAAAACAGCGGTTAAAGAAAATATTCCGGCCAGGGTAAAGCAGACAAGACCCGCAAAGGGGTCTGTAATCATGCCGCCTACCAAAATAAGTAGAATGGATAATATGATAAGAATTTTACTGTTTGATCCTTTTTGTAGATTTTTGTCTGTTTTATTCATTTATCCCTCTGGGTTGCTTTTACAGTTATCGGCTGATTAACAATTCCCGCGTAGAAAACGATGATTTCCGCTGTTTTACTGCCCTCATTTTTCCCGTAATGCCATTTGTCTACTACTTCAATAATCGAATCTCCCGCTTTAAGATGCAGTGTTTCATTTTTTTCCGTTATCACTGTCAGCTCGCCGGAAAGCATTAAACCCGCGTTAATTACCGGATGCTTATGCATCTCGAGTGTAGCTCCGGCGGGAATTTTTATTCTCAAAATGGTGATTTCTGGTCTGCCTCGCGGATAATCAGGGAGAGTATTTCCATCCCAGCTTACGGTTGATTTTGCCAATGTCTCCACGTCAACATTTTTTAAATTAGTCGCGCAAGCATTAATTAAAAAAAGTGACAAACAAACTAATAATGTTAAGGAATATTTTTTCAAATTACTTTCTCTTTTTTTAATTGCATATACATTTCATCATGCAATGGCGTGGGGACACCGGATTCTTTCCCCGCCCGGCAAAGATAAGCGGTTAACGCGTCGATTTCGGTTTGCTTGCCTTTTTCTCTGTCCAGTTGCATCGAAGTCTTTGAATGATAACCGAAACTACTTATCATTTCTATTGATTTATCTACGGCATCTTCCGGCAAATAAATTTGGCGCGCCCGGGCTAAGGCAACAACTTCCAACATCATATCTCTGACTTTCTTTTTCATTTCCGGATCTTCCCAAATTTGCCCGTAGGTTTTTCCTGTGGCCGCGGTCAGCGAACCAATGGGGCACATCAGCAGATATTTTGTCCATAATGCCTTTGAGATTTTATCGGTTAATACAGCATTGATTTTTGCCTTTAATAAAATATCTAGAATGTATTTATATCTCTGCGCGGATTCAGCATCATCCGTTCCAAAGGTCAATTTACAGGCGCCGCCTTCCTGTTTGATAACGCCGGGTTTTTCAATATGAGAAATTATATAAACACTGCCGCTGATTACATCAGCCTGAGGCAATATGGCGCTTAGTCTTTCCGCACTATTCACGCCATTGAGCAACGGAATTACTACAGTATTTTTATTGATGCTTTCTTTAAAAGCATTAGCGGAGCTTTCCAGTGAGTAACTTTTAGTACAGAAAAAAACTAGATCAAAAATTCCGGCTTCATCTGAATTATCTGTAGCCAGTGTCGGCTCGGCGATATAATCGCCCGCGCGCGTAAATAACTGCAAACCTTTTTGCTGTATTGTTTTCAAATGCACGCCACGGGCGATAAAGATAATTTCATGCGTGCCTGACCGGCCATATTCTCTGGCCAGCTTGCCGCCGAAATATCCCCCTACCCCGCCGATGCCAATTATTCCAATGCGCATTCTAAGCCTATAAACATGTTTTATTACTTATTCCTGCCACTGCAGCCGCAATCCAGTATTTATATATCCCTTGGATTCTCGTGTCTCATTGTCATTCGCACGAGAATGACAATATATTTTGTCATTGCCCGGCTCACTTGCCTGGCATATGCCGGAAGACCGGGCAATCCAGTTTATACTTTATCCCCTCTTTTAAATCCCTCTTTTTCTCCCTTTAATAAAGGGAGATTATTGTTTATCCTGGTTCCCGGCTTTCGCCTGAACGGCGTATGGATTCCCTTGTCAAGAAACGGAATGAGAAAGAAGGCCTTACGTCTTAGGCCTTTAACCTTATTATCCTGTCCTCGCCAGATCCAACTTTCCCTGCCATTTCATAATCAAAGTTTCTTTTAAAATAGCATGTTCCGGCTTTTCTAACAACGGATCACGCGCGGCAAGAGAAAAAGCGTCTTCCTTGGCCTCGTTTAAAATTCGAGCGTCACGGATGATACTGGCAACGCGGAAATCCGGCATGCCGGACTGCCTCGTGCCTAAAAAATCGCCCGGGCCGCGAATGAGCAAGTCTTCCTCGGCCAGTAAAAAGCCATCGGTTGTTTTTTCCATTACCTTTAATCTTTTGCGCGCGTCGGCGGAGCATTTATAATCAGTGAGCAAAATGCAGCTTGAAGGAATATCACGCCGCCCTACTCTTCCGCGCAATTGATGCAACTGCGATAATCCAAAACGTTCAGCATGTTCGATAATCATCAAAGACGCGCGGGGCACGTCAATTCCCACTTCAATCACGGTGGTGGAAACAAGAATCTGAATTTGATTATCCAAAAATTCCCGCATGACTTCGTCTTTTTCCCTTTCTTTCATCCGGCCGTGAATTAGCCCTATCTTACATTGCGGGAAAATATCTTTCTGGAGATGTTGTGCCATCTTGGTTGCGTCTTTCAGATCCAGCGTTTCAGATTCTTCCACTAACGGATAAACAATAAAAGCCTGATGACCTTTTTCTATTTCTTCTTTTATTGTTAAGTAAACTTTGTCTCTTTTGCTTTCTCCCAAGACAACTGTATGAACAGGTTTTTTGCCAGGCGGCATTTCGTCAATTACGGATACGTCTAGATCGCCGTAAAGAGTCATGGCCAACGTGCGGGGTATCGGCGTAGCGGTCATAACCAGAACATCGGCGTTGATGCCTTTATTACGCAATGTAGCCCGCTGCATAACGCCGAAACGATGCTGTTCATCAATAACCACCAAACCAAGTCTGTGGAAATCAACACCTTCCTGAATTAAGGCGTGGGTGCCGATTACAATATTTGCTGCGCCACTTTTAATTTTTTCTAAAGCATCAGCCCTCTCCGTGTTTCCCATTGATCCAGTCAGCAAAACTGATTTTAATCTGAGTTGTTCCGCCCAAGTTTTAATATTGTCGAAATGCTGTTTGGCGAGTATTTCCGTGGGCGCCATCAAAGCCGCCTGGTAATTATTTTCGCATGCTCTGATCATCGCCGCCATGGAAACAATAGTTTTGCCGCTGCCGACATCACCCTGTAGAAGGCGGTTCATGGAATTTTCTGATGACATATCTTTAAGAATTTCTTCAATCACCCTTTTTTGCGCACCGGTTAAATCAAAAGGCAAAAGTGCGTAGAATTTATCCAGTAGGCCACCAGCGACATTAAAGGCAATACCTTTTTCCATAACCCTGCCCGATTTTTTTATAGCCATCCCCAACTGAAAAAAGAAAAATTCATCGTAAATAAGACGTCTATGCGCGGCGGAGCGAGCATCCCATAACTCATCCACTGACCCAATATTATTGGGGAAATGCATTTCGAGAAGCGCCTCGTGAATATTAATCAAATTTCTCTTTTCGCAGATGTGTGAAGGTATGGGAGAAGCCACGTAACGCGAATATTGTTCAAGCGCGCCATGCATAATCTTGCGGATATATTTCTGGTGCAATCCTTCGGTTTCGGAATAAACCGGTACGATTCTCTTGAAATTTAAAAGATTGTCATCTTCCTCACCGTCAAGATTTTCATAATCGGGATGAATCATTGCTTTGCCGTGATAATCAGGCCGGACTTCTCCGGTAAAAATCACTTTTGTGCCTTTTTTGAAAATACCCACAAGATAACTCATCCGGCCTTTAAACCATTTTGCCGTTAGATTGGCTGTTTCATCACTGATAACAGCCTCGAGAATCCTTCTTTTTCCGTAATGGCGGTACTGGCAGGTAAGAACATTACCCACGGCAGTTTGTATTATTCCCACTTCTAACCTGTTGATTTTCTTAATTTCTCTTCGATCTTCATACGTGCGGGGTAGAAAAAACAGCAAATCCTCGACTGTGCTGATTTTTTTGGCGGCAAAACGGGCGGCCATTTTCGGCCCCACCCCCTTCAGATACTGAACCGGAGTGCTTAATTTAGCCGAAGATTCGCGCAAATTGGCTACGCTTTGAGCTGTTTTTTCGTCCCGTTCTTTTTGAGGATGCAGAGAATTAACTTCTGTTTTTAATTTATCCCAAACGAGCTTTGCTTTACACAGGGTAATTTTTTTGGCTGCCAGTTTTTGTTCGTCGTAATCAGAAAATATTTTTAATAGCTCGTCGATTAGGGTAAAAACAGAACTGCCTGCCGCCGCCGGCAAAGAACCTTTGAGCGACACCAGCAAATTCAAAAGTGTCTTGCCCATATTTTTAATATGCGCGATGTTTTTGTAATCTTCTTGGGAGGCAAAATTTAAAGGCTGTTCAATTTTTTGCAGAATCTTTAAAATATTATTCATTCAAGTCTCCGCGATGATAATAGGCAAACCTGATAATTTTCGGCAAATTGCTGTATTTTTTAACAAATATATTATATTTAGGCAAGGAATGATTGACTTAAGAATTGATTTGCGTTACATCAGCTTACGCAATATTTTAACAGAAAATCAATCGCATAGGGGAATATGAAGAAAAAAACTACATACAAGTCAGCCGGCGTTGATATTGACAAGGCAAATGAGTTTGTCGAGTGTATCAAACCGATGATTAAAACCACGGCTCGTAAGGAAGTGATTGCCGGAATCGGCGGATTTGGCGGCCTCTTTCATCTGGACGCGCAAAAATTCAAAAACCCGATTCTTGTTTCTTCAACGGATGGCGTCGGGACAAAACTGCGCGTGGCTCAATTGATGGATAAACACGATACCATCGGCATCGATTTAGTGGCTATGTCCGTAAACGATGTGGTAGTTCAGGGAGCGGAGCCTCTGTTCTTTCTCGATTATCTGGCCACAGGTAAAATCGAAATGGAAAAAAGCGTACAGATTATTAAGGGAATAGTTGACGGCTGCAATCAGGCCGGTTGCACGCTTTTAGGCGGAGAAACGGCGGAAATGCCAGGCTTTTACAAGCCCGGTGAATATGATTTAGCCGGTTTTTGTGTCGGCGCCGTGGATGCGGATAAAATAATCGACGGGTCAGGCGTAAGCTTTAACGACAGAATCATCGGCCTGGCGTCGAGTGGCCTGCACAGCAATGGTTTTTCTCTGGCGAGAAAAGTTTTACTGGAACAAAACAAACTGGATATAAGAGATAAAGTCGCCGGCCTTAAAAGACCCATCGGCCTGGAACTTCTTGAGCCTACACGTATTTATGTAAAATCCCTGCTCACAATTTTTAAAAATTTCCATATTAAAGGCGTTGTCCATATTACGGGTGGAGGATTTTTTGATAATATCCCCAGAATTATTCCTAATTCCTGCCGCGCTATAATTAATAAAAAATCATGGGATGTTCCGCCGATATTCAATGTCATTCAGGAAATGGGAGATATCGAAGAGCAAGAAATGTTTCGTGTGTTCAATATGGGCATCGGCATGATGATTATTGTTTCGGAAAAAGATTGCCCTGATATTATGGAACAGCTGAAAATGGAAGTTCTCGGAGAAAAGGCGTATTTAATCGGCGTTATCGAAAAAAGAGATGACGACGGACAACAGGTTATCCTGACAGAAAACTAAAGTTGAATTTATGGCTGATTTATTAAACCTCGGCGTGTTAATTTCCGGAAATGGCTCCAACCTGCAGTCGATAATCGATCATATCGAAAAAGGGAAATTAAAAGCCGCCATAAAAATAGTTATCAGTAATAATCCCGACGCTTTCGGCATTCAAAGAGCGAAAAAGCATAAGATTAAAACAGCAATTTTAAAACAAAAAGATTTCAAATCCAAAGAAGAGCTTGACCAAAATATCATAAAAATTCTCCAGGAAAATTCGGTTGATTTGGTAGTTCTGGCCGGTTTTATGCGTATTATTTCAAGCGCTTTGCTTAAAGCTTTTCCTCATAGAATCATGAATATCCACCCTGCCCTATTGCCTTCTTTTCCCGGATTACACGCGCAGAAACAGGCCTTTGATTATGGCGTAAAACTGACCGGCTGCACGGTTCATTTTGTCGATGAAGGCGTTGATACAGGGCCAATTATCATCCAGGCAGTTGTGCCTGCTTACGATGACGATACTCAAGAATCGTTAACGGAAAGAATTTTAAAAGAAGAGCACAGAATATATCCACAGGCGATACAATTATTTGCTGATGGCAAATTGCGGATACAAGGACGTAAAGTATTGATAAAATCAACTGTGGAAAAAACAATAAAACCTTTGTGCAATCCTCCACTGACAGGTTTTTAACTCTTTGGTGAGCTTTAAGGAGCCGCTTTATTATGCACGACTTGATAGTTATAGGCGATGATATTTCATCTTATGTAGCCGCTTCTGTGGCTGTTAAATACGGGTTAGACACTGTTCACATTGCCCAGCATAATCTTGAAGAAATGTCTATTGAAGGCATTTATTTTAACGCTGATCCATCCGTGGTTACCGAATTGGGGAAAGGGCAAAGCGCTAGCGCCCTTCTGAAGGAACTGAAAATTGACGCGGAAGATATTTTATTTCCGCAAAACGATCATTATCAGGTAGTATTGCCTGATAGCCGGATAGATTTTTTTTCAAACAAAGATGCTTTGATTAATGATTTCGCGCGAGAATTCCCGTCGAAGAATAAAGCATTGATATCTTTTTATAAATCGGCGCAGAAAAACGCGGATTTTTTCAAAAAATGGCTAAGTGATCACCCGTTTTTTCAGATAAACGGATTTAAGCAATATTTTAATTATTTTAAGTTATATTTTAATTTGATTATCTTTGGAATAAAAAGAAAAAAGTATAGACGAACTCTCTTTAATGATCCGACATTAAGAAAAATATTTGACGCACAACTCGGATTATTGTCATCTGATATCAACGCGCTTGAATCTTTCAGTTCTTCGTATCATTTTACGACCCCGCTGCGGGGAGTTTATCAGCTGGAAAAAGGCAAAAGTTCTTTAACTGAAACGCTGCTTGAATATTTCCGTGATAACGGAGGAAAATATTTAAATAATTGCAAGCTGCAATCGATAAGAAAACCAAATTTTGTTAATGCTGAAGTGATTGACGATCAGGGAGTAGTATCCATTGTTTCGGCGAATAATCTGATTATCAGCAATAAATCAGATGGACTGAAGCTTTTTTACAAAAAAAAGAAGAAAATTAAAACTGATAAATGGCTTAAACGCACAAAAGTTACCCATTATCCGTTAACCTTGCATTTGGTAATTTCAGAAAAATGTTTGCCGGAAAAAATGTCTTCTCATGTGGCGTTAGTTACTGATATCAGCAAAGATATTTATGACGATAATTTGATTATTCTGGAAATAAATTCACCGGATAAGGAAAAAAAATCAACTCTCGGCAAAAAACTACTGACCGCGACAGTTTTTTTATCCGCGGATGATAAAAACTGGAGAAGAGCTAATCTTGTTAAAACTGCTGATTCGGTAATTGAGCGTGTTGAGTATCTCCTGCCTTTTTTGAAAGAAAACATTAAATTTTATGATATAAATAAATCAATAGATTTATCAATTAAATACAGAACAATAACTAATCCAAAATATAGGGTAAAAAAATCATTTTTTAGCGGATTTTCAGCGCAAAAAAACAAGACATCACTAAAAAAAGTTTACCTGACAGGAGCTTCTCTTTTTACGGATATCGGCTGCTGGGAGGGTGAAATTATTTCCGGTATGTACGCTGTATATAGCGTGCTCAAGGATAGGGGAAAAAGATGAAATACAATTTCGCGATTGAAAATTTAGGCAAAAGAGAAATTTCTTCACCTATTAGTATTTCCCAATTCACTGCTGATGAAAGCAAGTTGCTTTTTAACGCTCATCTGGAAAATTATAATTCTCTGAAAGATGATCAGGGAAACCCTCTTTCAGTAGAGCTTGCCGGACCCCGGGAAAAAATATATTTCAATCCCGCTGAAACTAAAGCCTTGATTGTCACCTGCGGCGGCCTTTGCCCGGGTATTAATGACGTTATCCGTTCTATAACTCTTACCCTTTTTCATCGCTACGGTGTCAGTGAAATTTGGGGCGCGAAGTTCGGTCTTAGAGGCTTAAATCCCCAATGTGGTCATGATTTAATTAAACTGACGCCGAAATTTGTTGATACTATAACTAGTATCGGCGGAAGCATTCTTTCGACATCGCGCGGTCCTCAGGACGCGGATATCATGCTGGATTACCTTGTCAAATTAAAAATTAATCTTTTGTTTTGTATCGGCGGTGACGGCACGATGCGCGCCGCGGACGCTCTTAAAAATAAAATAACTCAAAGAAAATTGAAGATTGCCGTGGTCGGCATTCCCAAGACAATAGATAACGATCTGGATTTAATACAGAAATCATTCGGATTTGATACCGCGATAGAAAAAGCGGTGGAATCAATCAAAAGCGCGCATGTGGAATCGAAAGGCTCCTTTAACGGCATCGGCCTGATTAAAATAATGGGCAGGCAATCCGGGCATATTGCGGCGCACGCGGCGCTCGCGCAAAATGACGTTAATTTTGTCCTGATCCCCGAAGTTCCGTTTGATTTGCAGGGAGAAAAAGGGGTTTTAAAAATATTGGAAAAGCGCATGAATCTACGCGGACACGCGGTTATTTTAGTGGCCGAAGGAGCGGGTCAAGAAATAATGCGCATGAAGGACACTCCACTGGAGAAGGATTCTTCCGGTAATGTCCGTCTTTTGGATATCGGCAGATTTCTAAAAAACGCCATAGAAGAACATTTTCAGAAAATAAACATGGAAATAAATCTGAAATATATCGAACCCAGCTATCTGATCCGCTCTATCCCGGCTAACGCATCTGATGGTATTTATTGCAGTTCTTTGGGGCAATACGCTGTGCACGCGGCAATGGCGGGTAAAACCGGTCTCCTTGTCGCTTTAATGAGAGAAGAATATGTTCATTTACCCCTTAATGCCGCTGTTTCCCGCCGTAAAATTGACCCTCAGGCCAATATCTGGCAGCGGGTTCTGGAAACAACCGGTCAGCCGGCGGAAATGCGAAATATTTAAAAATAACTTGCAAAACCAAGACTTTTGTTTTAATAACGACGCACTTTTCAGGAGGATTTATTAATGTCACGTGTTTGTGAAATCTGCGGTAAAAAACCGTCAATCGGCAATAATGTCAGCCATGCCAATAATAAAACAAAAGTCGCCTGGTATCCTAATTTGCAGAAATTACGCTGTGTGGATAAAGAAAGCGGTTCGGTAAAAAGAGTAAAGGTTTGCAGCCGCTGTATCCGTTCGGGTAAGGTTAAAAAAGCCGTCTAAAGCGGCCGCCAGCCGTATTCCTTTATGATTTCGGCGCTTTGCCTTAAAAAAATATCATCATCCCTGTCCAATAAAGTGCTAGCCTGCAAAAAAATATTTCTAACTCTGGTGTAAATATCATTTTCACTGATTTTTGCGCCGAATTTGGCGGCGTATAGTTTTATTCTGCCATCCAAATCCATAATGCGGCTCATTCTTTCATTTGTAAGATAAACCGACGCTTCCTTAATCACGGCATTTACCTGCTCTTCTTCCATGTTATAAAGCCATTTCATCGTGCGGACAAATTGCGGCATTTTATTTTTCGCCGTGTAGTCAACCGCGTGAGACAGAAGATCAATTGTATGGGATGAATTTATCTGCTTTAGTATTGCCAGATCATAGATCATTTCGATTATTAAATGCGAGCGATACACGGCTTCATTATAAGAAATCTCATTTTTTGTATCTTTATAAAATTCCAAAAGCGGATTAATAAGGGGCTTGCCTTTAATATACGAATAACCTTGTGAATCCGGATCGAATTCTTTCCCCTCATCAGCACAAATAAACCCGTAATGTGCTAAGTCATCCAAAAGAAGGTGGAACATGACATAAGCCGCGCCGGAATATTCAAGCGGAATGTTCAAAGTTCTTTTAATATCGTGTGTTTGGCGTGAATTAATTTGAGGATGAATAGTCAGCAGATCCGGCACAATGTTATACACGTAAACATCCAGATCATGTTTTTTTGCGTTAGCCTCGTTAAGATAGCTTTGCAGCAGGTATGTATGGGTAAGCATCAGCATAAAAAATATTTATATTTATGGTTTTTCAATTTCTTCGAGGTGATAAATATTTTTCAGTTCGCCGATAAGATTTTCGATCACTTCTCTGAAGTCAGGCATGATGGAAATTTTTATGATCGCTTCCCGCGAATCCATCGTTGATACGGTGGACATTCCCTCATAGCCTTCAATGATAAACTGGACGGGCGCTATATGTTCTCTTTTAATCCTGAAAAATTTATCGATCATTTTTTTAATTTTCCTATCACTTAAACAGGCAAAGAGCAAGAATGAAGCCCTGATTGACTCAATGAGATAAAACCTGTATGATCATTATAATTAGCGAAATATAAATACCTAGTGACCGGTAATTATTAGTAATTTTACCATTATTGGTAATCACTTTGCTATAAAGACAAGCGATGAAAGTTAGGAATAATGACCTTATCAAAAAAGCTTCCAACAACCAGTTGGAAATTAAATATTAACGGCAATAAGTCAGTAGAAAATTCTTTAAGCAAGGAATTTGGCGTCTCGCCGATCATTTCTCAAGTACTAATAAATAGAAATTTGCTGGATATAGATGACGCGCGTCGTTACCTCTACCCTTCTCTAAACGATTTACACAGCCCGCTTTTGATGAAAGATATGAAAAAGGGTGTTGAACGCGTGATTCAGGCCATTCATAATAATGAGAAAATAGTCATCTACGGTGATTATGATGCCGACGGGATAACATCCGTGGTAATTCTTTTTAAATTTTTAAAGGAATTGACTCCTCACGTCTCGTTTTTTATCCCTCATAGAATTGAGCACGGCTATGGATTAAAAAAATCTATTATCGATCAATTCAAAGCGGAAAAGATAAGTCTTATTGTTACCGTGGATTGCGGAATTTCCGATGTTGAGCAGATCGCGTACGCCAGAGACTTAGGCATAGATACAATAGTTTCAGATCATCATGAGATATCCACCACCCTTCCCTGCGCTGTTGCCGCGATAAATCCAAATCGCGAGGATTGTAGTTTTCCTTTTAAAAATCTAGCGGGTGTCGGTATTGCTTATAATTTTCTTATCGCTTTGCGCGGCGCTTTACGCAAGGAAGGTTTCTGGAAAAATAACGATTATCCTAATTTAAAAGAATACCTCGATATTGTCGCCTTGGGCACGATAGGTGACATCGCGCCGCTTATTGATGAAAACAGAATCTTTACGAAAATAGGACTGGAGCTTATTACCGAGGGGAAACGGCCGGGAATAAAAGCGTTAAAAGAAGTTAGCGGAGTCGATGGTCAAGTAATAGATTCTTTCAAGGCTTCTTTTTGCTTAATCCCGCGGATTAATGCCGCCGGCCGTATTGCTTCGGCACTTGACGCCGTACAGCTCCTTTTAACGGATAATATGGATGAGGCGCGTTCTCTTGCCGCGAAACTTGATGAGTACAACCGCCGCCGCCAGTCTATGGAAAAAGAAATACTCAAAGACATTCTTGAAAAAATCGGCAATACTCCCGATTGGGAAAAATTAAACGCGCTTGTTTTCGCTTCTGACAAATGGCATCCCGGCGTTGTGGGCATCGTCGCTTCCCGTCTTGTGGATCTTTACCGAAGGCCGGCATTTGTTATCAGCTTGAGCGACGGCATCGGCAAGGGCTCCGGAAGAAGCATTTCAGAATTCAATATTCATCAGGGCCTCAAACAATGCGCGTCTCTTTTGTTATCCTACGGCGGGCATTACCGCGCGGCGGGAATTTCCATAAAAGAAGATGATATTGATGAATTTTCCGGTCTTTTAAATGAAATTATAGAAAACAGCGTTGAATCGCAGGAAACAGTTTCGCAAACAATAATTGATACGGAATGCCAGCTTTCAGATATCAATCTAAATTTAATTAACGAAATGGACATGCTCGCGCCGTTTGGCTGCGATAATCCGGAACCCGTGCTTTGCGCGCGTAATCTAAAAGCATCTTCGACTTCTATTGTCGGCAATAATCATCTAAAAATGAAACTCACCAGCAAAAGCATTTCGCGTGATTCTATATGGTTTAGCCGGGGTGAATTTCTACCCGCGATCTCCGGCGCCAATATGGATGTTGTTTTTACCCCGCAGATTAATTACTGGAACGGCGCATCCGACATACAGTTAAAAATGAAAGACGTGAGTATTCTAGATTGATTTTCTTAAAATTAGGCGTTTATTATGAATCTGGCCACTAAAGCCGCTTTATTTAGCGCTCTTCTCTTTCCCGGATGGGGGCACATTTTTTTAAAAAAAAATAAGCGCGGTATTTTTTTAATTATATCGGTTTCTATCGGGATTATTATTCTCTGTTATTATATTGTGTCTGTGGCTTTCGATGTTTTGAGAGGGGCCTCGCTTAAGAAAGAAGATATAAGTTTGAGCTATGTAATCAATCTTTCGGCAGAAGCCGTGCAATCCGTCAACCAGTTTTATATTTTTTTTGTTTTACTTTTTATTATTATATTATGGATCTTTTCCATTTACGATTCGTATTTAATAGGTAAAAAAGAAATGGAAAAAATCACATCCGGCGCTGATCAATAAGAGATTTTTCAGTCGGGTTGATTGAACCAGCCTCGACATATTCAAAATAATCCACTTTTACCGTGCAAATATCTCTGAAAGTTTTTTCAAATTTATTCTGCCAATTCGCGTTTCCGATTTCCTGATTTATCTTATCGATGCGGAGCGTTAAAACATCATGGTAGCCATCTCTGGTGACAATTCCCTGCAAAGGGATATTGTTATATTTGCTTTGAACCATTTTCAGCTGGCTCGGCGCTAAAAATAAGCCACGGACTTTTACCGCATCCCCTACCCTGCCTGCAATTCCTGCTAAACGGTAAGAAGTGCGGCCACAAGGGCATTTTTCTTTAATTAACCGTGATAAATCTCCTGTTCCAAAGCGCAATAAAAAGAAAATGTTATTGAGGCGGGTGACAACTACTTCGCCCAGTTCACCCATGGCGACGTTTTTGCCTGTTGCCGGATCAACGATTTCCACAATCGTTTCTTCGCAGATATGCCAGCCGTTTTTCTTTGAGCATTCATAAGCAACATCACCTACTTCCGTGGCTCCATACATTTGATAAGTATCAATACCGTATTCTTTCTCAAATGTCTGACGTAAGGCTGGAAGTAGAGGCTCAGCGGCAAAACACGCCTTTTTTACGCGAAAATCTTTTCTGAAATTAAAGCCTAATTCCTTCGATTTATCGATAATGGACATCAGAAAACTAGGTGTGCCAACATAAGCGGTGACTTTTAAATCTTTGATTAACTGTACCTGAATTTGCGAAGAAGAAGTGCCGGATGGAACAACTGTCGCGCCCACTTTGCGCAGGCCGCTATGAAAAGTAAGCCCTGCCGCGACCATATGATAAGAAAAAGCGTTCAGCGCGATATCTTTCGGGCCAATGCCCGCAGCAAAAAAAGCTCTGGCCCACAAATAATCGGTTTCGGACAAATGCGGTTCGTAAACCGGACCGGGCGAAGTAAATATGCGGTCAATCGCGACAAAGGGATTTTCCAAGCCCGCATACGGTGGTTTATTCATCTCCATTTCGACAAGTTTTTCGCGTGTAATAACCGGCAGACATTCCAAATCTTCACGTGTTTTGATGCCTGATGGCTTAATGTGATGCTTGTCTAATATTTTTTTAAGTA
>JAFGKC010000042.1 GCA_016928765.1 Syntrophaceae bacterium | reverse complement strand
TCCCTTAAGATATTTTTTGGTAATTGTTCGCGGAATTTTTCTCAAAGGTATTTCTCTCGATATACTCTGGCCGCAGTTTTTGGCGCTGGCCGTCATGGGAGCGCTGGTTTTTTCCGGAGCGATCGCGCGATTCAAGAAGCGGTTGGATTAATAAACGCGATTAAACAAAGAATTATTTAATAAAAAATCATTTTTATAAAGTATTTTGAAATGTTATAATTACCGTCACTTCATCCGCACACAGGAGGGTAACAAAATGGCTACAAAAAAGAAGGCTAAGAAACCCGTTAAAAAAAGTGTGAAGAAATCGGCAAGCAAAAGCAAAAAAGTCGACCCGGTAGTTTTATTTATTTTGGCAATTGTCTTACCACCGCTAGCGGTTTATCTGGTCAAAGGCGCCAAGCGGGATTTTGTTATCAACATTGTCTTGTGTCTCTTTATCTGGATACCGGGCATCGTCCACGCGCTTTGGATAGTAACTAAGTAGAAAAGAGCGGTTAAAGAAGATAAATTTATAAAATTTTGTGATCCGCGCACGCGGCGCAGGATCGCGTTTTTGAGTAACGCCTGAAAGAAGATGCGCAAAATGAAAAACTGCCGTGAATGTCAGCACGAAGTTTCTGAAAGCGCCGTGACATGTCCTAACTGCGGCGCGCCGTATCCCGCCAAAGAAAAATGGGACGGCTGGGGATTTGAATACAAATCTAAAACCACTATCGCCGGGCTTCCTTTACTGCATATTTCTTTTAAATACAAAACTAACCGTGTTCCCGTGCCGGCCAAGGGAATCATTGCTATCGGGCAGTTTGCCTGCGGCGTTTTTACTCTTTCACAATTTGGCATTGGCTTGGTAAGCGTAAGTCAGTTCACCATCGCTGGCTACGCGCTGGCGCAGTTCGCCTTTGCCTATAAACTTATCGCCCAGATCGGCATTTACATTAATGAAGGCCACGGGCAGCTGGTTAAAAGCCTCGCCGAGTTGATGGCAATGTTTTAGTTAATCTTCCGGAGAGAAAACAGGTGCTTTCCTCTACACCATATGGCGAAGTCCTTCAAATACGGATGTGCCGTTATCCCGATTTTCCTTCGGCGATGTGGGTGTGCGCTTATCTTGTTGATGGCCTTTTGATTGATACCGGCATGGCGCATACGGTGGAGGAATTTACCGAATTTTTAAAAGACAAATACCTGAAGGTCGCGGTTAACACCCATTTTCACGAGGATCATATCTCCGCCAATAAATTTCTGCAGGATACTCGCGGCATAGAAATATTCGCCCCGCCGCTTTCCGTGGAAAAAATCAGCAAACCGGCAACGCTCTATCCCTATCAGGAAGATATCTGGGGCTATCCCGTGCCCAGCATCGTGAAGCCACTTGGCGATCATATTTATTCGGACAACTATCGGTTTGAAGTCATCCCCGCACCGGGGCACGAACGCGATCAAATATGTTTGTGGGAAAAAACCAAAGGCTGGCTTTTTACCAGCGATCTTTATGTCAGCGCCAAACCATTCGCCTGCCGCTTGACCGATGATATGTGGCAGACTCTGGCGGATCTCGAAAATATCCGCGCGCTCAACCCGCAGATTTTATTTCCCGCGCCGACGCATGTCGTTTACAATCCGGTGGCAAAACTCGATGAGCTGATTAATTATCTGGAAGAGCTGGGCGGTAAAATCGTAGAGCTTTACCAAAAAGGAAAAAGCGTCGAGCAGATAAAAGAGGAAATTTTCGGCCCCGAAGATATGTTTGCGCAAATGACTCAGCAGCAGTTTTCCTCACTCAACATGGTTAAATCGTTTTTAAAAAATCATTTAGTGTCTTGAAATATAGAAAAATATGCGCATATTAATAAAAATAATTGAAGGAGGCTGAAATGATTGGTGAATTCGATAAAAACACGCTGGAGGCATTGCTGGAAACACTTCCCGTGGAGTTTTCCGTGGTGGATAAAAACGATAAAGTTCTTGCCTGGAATAAACACGAAACCAGAATATTCAAAAGGCCCAAAGGCGCGGTAGGCCGCGATGTGCGCGATTGCCACCCGAAGGGAAGCCTCAATAAAGTTGAGACAATTCTTGCAGAGATGAAAGCGGGCAAAAGAGATAACGCGCGCTTCTGGATAGATTTGCCACTGAAAGACAAAGATGCTCCGCAAAAGATAATGATCGAATATTACGCGCTTAGAGACGCGGCCGGCAAGTATTTAGGATGTCTGGAAGCTTCACAAAATATTACGGATATACAAAAAATTATCGGGCAAAAACGTCTGTTGGATTAATGTCGTTTAGGAGAAAAAATAAGTGCATTTATTGAAGTAAAATTTAAAGGAGGTGTGTCATGAATATAGTATGTGATCCGATTTATGTTATAAATTTGGTTTTGTGTGTAATAATTCTGATTTTCGGCATTGTAGGTTGGCGTAAAGCCGGAAAGATGTTCCCGCTTTATATAGGTATAGCTTTCGGTCTTTTTGGCGTGTCTCATCTGTCAACGATTCTTGGATTAAAAGAAGGGCTGGAAACCGGGTTAATAATTATTCGTACGCTAGCTTACTTGTTGGTGGCCTTCGCTCTGTACGAGGTGGCATTCAAGAAGAAGTAAAGACTAGCAAGTAGAATTGACCATATATAAATAAAGGATAAGATAGATATTACGGTGGCCGTAGTGTTAATCGCTACGGCCACTAGGAACAAGACGCGGCGGGCAACTATTTAGGATGTCTCGAAGCTTCACAAAATATTACGGATATTCAAAATATTACCGGGCAGAAGCGCCTGCTGGATTAAGCTATTGCTATTCTTTCTTGCTGAAAGCTCCCTTTTGTAAAAAGTGAACGCATTGTTTCATGACTGTCTTGTCATTCATGATAAAGGGATGAGCTGTGTGCACAACAAGGAAATCAGCCATGCCTTCAATTTTGGCACTTTCAATGGATACTTTGCCATCGTCTTTTCCTGGAATCATTAAAGAATTAATCCAGTTAATGCTCCTGTCTCCCGTAATTACCCCCAGCTCGAAGTTAACTTTCCCCAGCTTTTGGCAAATGCCATGATCTTTCGCTCCCATTTGTTTTCCCGCAGGGCCGTTAATCCATTGAAATAACCGGAAGTCCCCGATCTTATCAACTACTTCGCTTCCGTGGTTTGGTGGACTTAACATGACAACGCGGCCCAGATTCGGCAACGGCTCATGTTTTTGTATGTATCTTAGAATAATTCCACCCATGGAATGAGTAATAAAATGCACTTTCTCGGCATTCGATGTTTTCGAGATCACTTCTTTTCTAACGATGGCAGCAAGTTCATGTATCTGATTTTTTCTCGAAGGATAGTCAATATTCAATACCTGATAACCTTGTTTCGAAAGAAACGTTTCCAAATTATTCATGGAATCTTTTGTTCGCGCTAATCCATGAAGAAGAACAACATGTTCATCAGGCGCGCAATACGCCGGCATTGCCACGAAAAAGACAAGAAACGCAAAGAGATATTTCATTAAAGAAGTAAGCATGGCACCTGAATTAAGCCGGCGCCGCGAAGCGGCGCCGGCTTGAATGCGTTAGGGATGATTGGGTTTTGTCCGCTTTTTGAATCGCCCGGTAATCCCCTCATCACCGCTTCATCAGCGCGAAGACACCCCAGCCCAGATATTCACGCGTGTAAGTGGCGTAGCGCACGGGTTCCGCAGTCAGTTGGGCTCGGACTTCTTTCGCGAGCTCGTCTTCTGGATTGGCTTCAAGCCATCGGCGCATGGTGAGCCACTTGGCCGCCTCGTATCTGTCCCATCCGTCCTGGTCTGCCAAAACCATTTCCACGACGTCGTAGCCAAGGCGGCCGAAAGACGCGAGAAGTTCCGGAAGCAGGAGAAAGTCGGCAATTGAGTGGGCAAGACAACCTTTGGCAACATCTTCCGTCGGCGGTAACTGCCGCCAGTAGGGCTCTCCGATGAGGATGATCCCTCCAGGCTTGAGGCTCTGCGCCAGAAGCTCGATGGTGCCGGCAACTCCCCCACCGATCCACGTGGCACCGAGACAGGCTGCCACACCGGCCTTTTCTTCTGCGACATAACCCGCGGCATCGGCATGGATGAAATTGACTTGATCGTCGACGCCGAGTTTTTCAGCACGTAGTTTCGCTTGTTCGGTGAACAACTGGCTCATGTCGATGCCGGTTCCGGTGATTCCGTAATCGCGTGCCCAGGTGCACAGCATCTCGCCCGAACCGCTGCCGAGGTCGAGCACTCGGGTTCCCCTCTCCAGACGCAGCGCCACGCCGAGAGCGGCGAGCTTTTCGGGTGTGAACGGGTTATGGATGCGGTGAGCACTTTCAGTGATGTTGAAGATCCGTGGAATATCCATTGTGAAAATCTCCTTATGGGTATGAATAGATTCGGTCACTGTCTAACAAAAAGCTCAGCCGGAGCGAAGCGATCGGGTGGAGCGACGAGTTATGTGGTCTTTCATTTGTAAATACTTTGCATGAATTATAATTGAATTTATTCCTTGAATACTTCGTCCCATGAAGCAGTTGCCCAACTCATATATTCCATTATATGGTGAGCGATGTCACCGAATGAGTACTCTCTTGTTTCCATAGTGTAATAAGAATCCTGGATAGTGCGATAATACAAATCAGATAATGGTGTGAAACTAGCTTTAGTGATTGGTAAAAAACCAATTACTTTTTTACTTGTTTCTGATGAGAAATCTGGTTCAAAGTGTAGTTCAACTCCAATTTCTTTCTTTATATCCCTGTCTGGTAGGCGAAGTATAGTAATATCCAAACTGCTTTTAAATGGTTTGCCAACTTCTTCATATTTCTTTTCTAGAGTGTCTAAGCGTTGCGCACTACGAAAGGCAAACGCCGTTATGTGAATTGAGCGCCAATCTTTATGACCATAGCCATCAATTTCTGAGGCAAGTTGTACGATTTCGAAGCTATCTTTCCACATTTTTTCAATATCGCGAGCTGAAATTCTTGTTTTAACCTCAACTGTTTGGATCACAGAATGTAACATTGCCAAAACCGAGCCATCAGCATTTTCTGCAAGTAGCGGATACCGTGAATCTAAAATCATTACATCAATCTGTGGAGACAGACTACCACTCGGCGATACAAAGTGACCTGTCGCTGCTCTTAATGTGTTTGGCAAATAACGGTTAAAAAAATCCCTTAAAGGAAATTCACCGTTTCTACCTATCGTTTGTGAATTGGAAGTTGATGCAAGAGCTTTATCCACGAGCGAAAGCATGATTTCTTCTTCACGCTGAATAATTGGGTTTGGCGTTCCGTGTTGATGCTTAATGTTCTTTTTATTTGCTCGTCGCTTATTCATAAATTTATAGCACACATAACAAAAAACTCACCGGGAGCGCGTCCAGCGGGCCGTGATCGGCTGTAGTGCTGCATGCTCCTTTGCGACTTTGATTTTCATATAGCGTTTTTAGCGGGACGGGAACAAAAATGTTTTAGTAACTGTATTCCCGCCATGTCTGCTATATAATACAACCGTTAAGAAAATCTTTCATTGTGTTGCAATAATAGGTTTTATTTCCTTTTCCGTCGGAATATATTCTTTAATAAAATTATTTGCATGATATATTGATGTTAATTTTTCAATTACTAATAAAACTAATAAAAGCACAAAAATAATAAAGCTATCTTTACTGCCTTGTAGAGTTGCGACCAATGCCGTTATTGCAAGAACCAGAAGGATTATTTCTGCAATAGCATCACCTATACCCAACCACCAATGCCTGGTATAAAAATATCCACCACCAGGATATATAAGTGATATTTTTTTTCCTTCAGCCCTATTTTTAAACTCAAGCCGACAGCTCGGGCAAATATATTTATTTTCGATTAGTTGCTCTGCACAGCGCGGGCAAAGATGCATTCGCCGCGGCGATTTACTTGGCGCGCCCTCCAGCGAAATGGTTTTAAGTAACGACTTGATTTTATTCTTTTCTTTCCCCGCTATGTAATAAAATTTTTCTGTCTCCCCGTTTTTGTATTTAACGACAAGGGATCTTCCTTTAATCTCAATTTTCTGGCAATCCGTATAAAGAATTTTGGCTATTGAATTTCTGTAAGTATAATTTGATTTTGTTGGTATATGAAAGATGCGCCTGTTCGTGAATACAAACAATGATCGTTTAATATAATAGATAATCCATCCCATCAAAAATTGTTCAAGAAAGGACATCGGCGAATAGCCTGTTGTCACGAGAATTATTTTTTCGTCTTCCTTTAAGAATGGTTTGATAAAAGATATTTGATTAATTAGTTTTGTCTGCCTTTTTTCTATTCCTTTTTTGTAAATATTCTTATGATTCGAAAAAATAAATTCGCTGTCTACAGGAAGTCCAATAATATTTTTACTATTCCACTTTTGATTCTGCCGTATCTCTGCCATATCGCCTCTCCCCTTTCCCCATATAATAAGTAGTTATTTCAATTAGTCATACAACGAAAAACTTACCGGGAGCAACCGCTTTTTGGCCGCGATCCGGCGGGTTATATTGTTGTTTTAGATATACCATTCGCCACACTTAATTAAGAATGTCTTTACCTTCAATGTTTTTATATTTAACTGCGTCACATAATGCTTATTCCTAATTCCAATGATAGCTCTGTCAAAGTATAAGCGAAGAATTTCTTCTTTATGGTTGAATGATATTATTTCTACAGCGCCATAGTCCACATACTTCCACAAATTTGTTTCTTTTCCTTGCCGATCAACAAACACTAATTCCAAATTTTTATTTCTTGTTTCCACATTTCCAAAGTACTCATTATTAAGCTTAACTCTGATTAAGACAGCATCCTTTCTTTCCTCTTGAATCTTGTTTAAGTCATGAGGAAAAGCACCTTTCCATAAAATAACACCATCATCATTTATTGTAGTCTCCGTTCCGGGAAAACAACAGCCGCTTAATAATAACATGGGGATAACTAGAGTAACGACAATAAAATTCGTATGTATTTTATGAAACATTATTTTTTTCCTTAAAATCAATAATTATTAATCAATGTAACGACGGTTTCAGCGCGTAGCCGTCGGCTACCCACTGAAAACCAATGGTTATGAGCCCTTTACCTTTAACAAAATATCATCTACACGTTTTTCTGTTTTTGATGATCCAGGTTTATAACGTGACGGACTCCTTACAATTGCAATCAATGTAGCATATTCTCTATCATTTAAATCCGTTAAAGGCTTATTAAAATAATGCAATGAAGATTTATCTAATCCTTGTCCACCTTCAAAAGGTGCAAAATATGACCAAATATTGAAAATATCTTTATCATTGAAATGAAAAAAACTTGAATAGTACCAAAGTAAATTATTTAAAGCCCATTTAAGATGTCTGCTATGTTCTTTTTTAAAAACAAATTCTGTATAGGCAGCCTTGATAGCATATGATCTTATCCCCACATCAGTTTCACCTGCTACAGCAATAGGGTACAAAGATTTTGATGCAGATTTTATTATTTTAGAACCTTCAGAACTCACTGATCGCAGATCGTTCAAGTATGGTAAAAAGGAAATAGAGTACCATCCCAATAAAAAAAGAAACGGTAATACGACAATTATAAAAAGGGTGATTTTAACTGATCTTATCACTGATCACCTTGCTCATAACATTGTTTATATGGATCGGTTATAATATTGCAAACGCCGACAGAGCTGTCGGCATAACACCCCTCTGCAAAATATGCAATTTTAAGGCTAATGACTTAATATTAAATAATAATCAACCTATTTTCTTTCTCTTCATTTGGGATATTATGCGGATCGGCATAATATCCAAATTATTTGCTCGAAATTTGCCTTAAGGCTTTTTTTTACCATTTTCCAATTTATCAAAGAAGAATTCATCATTCTTTTTCTTGAAATGAATTATCTTTTCCACAACCGCGCAGATGTTGCCTTCTTCGTCAGTAAGTTCAATCTGATAAGTGCGGTCGAGCTTGGTTTGCTCTTTGAGCGTTTTGCGGATGTAATCGGTTTCGGCCTTAGTTATTTTAATTTCCGCGTGCAGTGTGGAGCGGCCGGGCTGTTTGAATTTAATAGATGCCGCTTTATCCCAGACAATATATTCCGGCCCCAAT
>JAFGKC010000041.1 GCA_016928765.1 Syntrophaceae bacterium | reverse complement strand
GAACGAGTCTGGGAGTGGAAGGAAAAGTACGGCGGCGTTATCATCAATCAGTTAAAGAGGCTGGGATGCTCCTGTGATTGGAAAAGAGAGCGTTTCACCATGGATGAAGGTCTGTCGCAGGCGGTGCGGGAAGTTTTTGTTAAGCTTCACGAGGAGGGCCTGGTTTATCAGGGAGATTATATTGTCAATTGGTGCCCGCGCTGTCACACGGCGATTTCAGATCTGGAAGTTGAATTTGTCTCCGAAGCCAGCTGTCTATGGCATATCGGATATCCGTTTGCCGAGGGTAAGGGAGAAATTATTGTGGCTACGACGCGTCCGGAAACGATGCTGGGTGATACGGCGGTCGCGGTCAATCCTAACGATAAAAGATACAAAGATAAAATAGGAAAATTTGTTATTCTGCCGCTGGTTAACAAAAAGATTCCCATTATCGCTGATGAATATGTGTCGATGGATTTTGGCTCCGGAGCGCTGAAAATAACGCCGGGTTGTGATCCCAATGATTTCACTATCGGCCAGAAACATAATCTGGAAATAATCAACGTTATGGACGGCCGCGGGGCGATAAACGAAAAAGGCGGAGTTTATAAAGGCCAGGACAGATATGAGGCTCGCAAGAACATCGTCGCTGATTTAGAAAAAGGAAAGTATCTCATAAAAACAGAACCTTACGAGCATAATATCGGCAAGTGTTACCGGTGTAAAACCGATATTGAGCCCATGGTTTCCAAACAGTGGTTTGTAAAAATTCAGCCTTTGGCCAAGCAGGCGGTTAAAGCCGTTTTGCAGGGGAAAACAAAACTTGTTCCTAAAACATGGGAAGCGACATATTTTGAATGGATGAATAATATCCGCGACTGGTGCATTTCGCGTCAGCTGTGGTGGGGGCACCGGATTCCTGTCTGGTATTGCGATGGGTGTTCCGAAGTTATCGTTTCCAAAACAGATCCGGATAAATGTCCCAAATGCGGCGGTAAATCGCTGAAGCAGGATGAAGACGTGCTGGATACCTGGTTTAGTTCCGCGCTCTGGCCTTTCTCCACTTTGGGCTGGCCGAAAAAAACAAAAGCGCTGCTGACTTTTTACCCGACATCGCTTTTAATCACCGGTTTTGACATTCTGTTTTTTTGGGTTGCGCGCATGATGATGATGGGGCTTTACGTGATGAAAGAGGTTCCCTTCAAGGATGTTTATCTACACGCCCTGGTGCGCGATGAAAAAGGCGAAAAAATGAGCAAGTCCAGCGGCAACAGTATTGATCCGCTGGTGATGATCGACAAATACGGAACAGACGCTTTTCGTTTCACTCTGGCGGCCTACACGGCACAGGGCAGGGACGTGCGCATGTCGGCCGAAAGAATAGAAGGTTACAAATTTTTCGTCAATAAAATATGGAACGCCGCCAAACTGGTATTGATGAATCTGGAAGATTATGACGAAAATGATGCCGGGAATCCGAGGAATGCGCTGGCCGATAAATGGATAAAAGCCAGGATGAACAAAGCTATTGAAGAAGTTACTCGTAATCTCGAGGAATACCGCTTCAACGAAGCGGCGGCATCAATTTACGGTTTTATCTGGCATGAATTCTGTGACTGGTATCTTGAACTGATTAAACCAGCGCTTTACGGCAAAAAGACTGCTCCTCAGCGAAAAGCCGCGCAGAAAACAATGCAGGAAGTTTTTAAAACAATTCTTAAATTACTGCATCCGTTTATGCCTTTTGTAACGGAAGAGCTCTGGCAGGTGTTAACCGGGAAAAATGAAAATTCCATAATGATCAGTGAATTTCCCAAGCCCGATAAGTCCTTGAAAAG
Organism: Syntrophaceae bacterium; assembly: GCA_016928765.1. GTDB lineage: Bacteria > Desulfobacterota > Syntrophia > Syntrophales > Smithellaceae > UBA4810. The sequence goes on along the minus strand of JAFGKC010000041.1, from coordinate 2,779 downwards.
CGCGAAGGCGGAAAAGGAAATGCAGTTTATTATGGACATAATCACAAGTGTCCGCAATATCCGCGGAGAAATGCAGATTTCTCCTTCGCGTAAACTTGAAGTATTGATTTCTGTTCCGGACGAATCATCCAAAAAAATCGTTGAAACAGGCAAGGGTTACATAATCAACATGGCCAATGCCGAGGAACTTAAAGTGGATGTGAATCTGGCGGAACCAAAAGGCGTGGCCACGGGCGTGGTCAATTCCACAAAAGTATTTGTTCCTCTTTTGGGGATTGTGGATATTGCCGGCGAGAAAACGCGTTTGGAGAAAGAACTGGCCAAGGTGGAAAAAGATTTACAGCAAGCATCAAAGAAATTGGCGAACCGTGACTTTATGGAAAAAGCGGCAGCGGCGGTAATTAAAAAAGAAGAAGATAAACTATCTGAATTCAAAGAGCGGCACAGCGCTTTAGAAAACGCGTTAAAAAAGTTAAATGAAATCAATATGTAAAGTATTCGCACATTTTATATAAAGAAGTGAAAATCATGAATTCCAAAGAAGTATCCGCTACGATTAAAAAAATTATCCTGGAAGCGCTCAAGGAAGATATTGGCACGGGTGATATTACCACACTGGCAATAGTCAAAAAGAATTTGCGTGGGCACGCGGAAGCGATTGCGAAAGAAGAATTTTTGGTAGCTGGGATAGATGTTTTTAAAAAGACATTTCTTATTTTTGATAAACGTTTGAAATTCAGAGCATTAGTCGATGACGGAAAAAAAGTGCGTAAAGGTAAAATTTTGGCACGTGTGGAAGGTTCTCTCGCTTCCATTTTGCAGGCGGAACGTGTCGCGCTGAATTTATTCCAGCGAATGTGCGGTATCGCCACGCATACAAATAAATATGTAGAAGCGGTTCACGGCACTAAAGCGAAAATTCTGGATACGCGCAAAACAGTTCCCGGGCTGCGCCTGCTGGATAAAATGGCTGTGAAAACGGGCGGAGGGTTTAACCATAGAATGGGACTATATGACGCTGTGCTGATCAAAGACAATCATATAGCCGCGGCCGGCAGTATAACGAAGGCGGTAAAAGATCAGAAAAAAGCGCTGAACAAAAAAATCAAAATTGAAGTTGAAACAAAAAACCTCGATGAAGTTAAAGAAGCGCTGAAATCAGGAGCGGATATCATCATGCTTGATAACATGGGAATTAACGAAATGAAAAAGGCGGTAAAAATTGTCGGCAAAAGAGCGCTTTTGGAGGCATCCGGCAACGTTAATCTGAAAAGGGTGGCAAAAATCGCCAAGATTGGTGTGGATTTGATTTCCGTAGGAGAAATTACTCATTCCGCTCGCGCGGCGGACATATCGCTGAAAATCAGAAACGAATTAAAATAAAAATATTTGGAGTTTATATGGCTATTGAACAAACGTTAATTTTAATCAAACCGGACGGTCTTATTAAGTCTCTTACAGGGAATGTGATTTCCAGATTATCAGAGGCAAAGTTAACCATTATGGGCGCCAAGGTGGTGCGCGTCAGCAGAGAACTGGCTACAAAACATTATGAACACCTGCAGGACAAACCTTTTTTTGAGGAATTGATACAATACATTATGGGCGATGTTCATAAAACTTACCGGGTTTTGGCGCTGGTTTATCAGGGAGAGGACGCGATTACTAAAATAAGAGATGTTGTAGGACATACCGATCCGGAACAGGCCAATCCTGTGTCCATCAGAGGAGCTTATGGAAGGGTTACAAGAGCGGGAGTCTTCGAAAACGTGGTTCACGCCTCTTCCAGCCGGGAAGACGCGGAAAAAGAAATAAAGCTTTGGTTTATGCCAGAAGAAATCGTTGAGGATTTATATCCAGTAAAGGAAATTATAATCAATGAGGTCAAGAAGTTAGTTTGGGCTTAATTTTTTTTCTGAAACTGTAAAATAAATACAATAGACATTTTCATAAATAATCTATGGAATTATGCCTGAAGGAATTGAAAAAAGAATTGGCCGGAGAAATAATCGGCCATTCAATTCATTATTTTCAGGAAATTGGGTCAACAAACGATGAAGCTTTCCGTTTGGGTATGGATGGCGCTCCGGAAGGTACGGTTGTTGTCGCCGATAGCCAAAGCGCGGGAAAAGGAAGGCTTCAAAGATCCTGGTTTTCTCCACCCCAGGCCAATATCTATACTTCAATAATACTAAGACCGGAATTCAATCCTGCTGACGCTCCGCGGATAACTATCATGGCTGGATTGGCGGCGGCGCAAACGATAGAAACATACTGCCCGCGAGAGGCGCGCATAAAATGGCCCAACGACGTTTTGCTCGACGGCAAAAAAGTATGCGGGATACTCGCCCAAATGCAGACAAACGAGGATAAAATAGATTTTGTTATTCTGGGTATCGGTATAAACGTAAATATCGCGGCAGATGATTTCCCTGCCGAGATAAGAAAGATAGCTACATCTCTTGCCGCCCAGACAGGTGCTTTTCATTCGCGGCATGATTTGCTAATAACTCTGTATAAAAATCTGTCAAAATGGTATAAAACTCTCATTTCGACCGGTTTCGAAATGATCAGTGATGAATGGCTCAGAATGGCGTCACTAATCGGATGTAAAATACAGGTGAAGTTTGGAAACGAAATAATAAAAGGAAAAGCGGTGGGAATAGATGAACGCGGCGCTTTGGTTATGTCGGATTCAAAAGGTAAAACGGTAAAAATATTGGCGGGTGATGCTTCAATACTGAAGGAGAATTAAAATGTTGCTGGTAATAGACGTGGG
>JAFGKC010000040.1 GCA_016928765.1 Syntrophaceae bacterium | reverse complement strand
AGTTCCTTCCTGACAGGCTTTGTTTAAATTTCTATTTGAAGCGGAAACAACGCGGACATCCACCCAAATAGGTTTGGCCGCCCCCAGCGGATAAAATGATTTTTCTTCCAGTACGCGCAGAAGTTTTGCCTGAAGCGCTATGGGTAATTCGCCTATTTCATCGAGAAAAAGAGTGCCGCCGTCCGCCTGTTCAAAATAACCCTGATGCGGCGCGTCAGCTCCGGTAAACGCGCCTTTGGTGTGGCCGAAAAATTGGCTTTCAAACATTGTCGTGGGAATGGCGCTTACGTTTACCGCGATAAAAGGGCCTTTGGGTGTGGGCCCGGCTTGATGAATTCCCCGCGCTACCAGTTCTTTGCCCGTGCCTGATTCACCCGTGATCATAATGGGATTTCCGCTTGCGGACATAACCTGCGCGTAGGAAAGAAGCGAAAGCATTCGGGGACACTGCGTAATTATCTCACCAAAAGCTTCCGGCACTTCTTTTTTGTTTTCCTGCGCCGCTACCGATAACCCGATGAGCAGTCCGCGATGTTCATAAGCCCTTTTTATGGAAAGAAACAGCAGATCGTTATCCACCGGCTTGACCAGATAATCATAAGCGCCTAAACGAACGGCTTTTACTGTCGTGGGAATATCATCGATCGCGGTAAAAATTATGAACTCGGTATGCGGGCGATAAGGTTTTGTCGCTTCCAAAACCTGTAAGCCGTCCACTTCCGGCATGAGCAAATCCAAGAGCACTATATCAAAATCCTTTTCCCGGATGCGGGTAATCGCTTCTTTTCCGCTGTTACAAACTTCGACACTCCTGATTCCCCGCCACTTGAGCAATCTTTTTACTGAGTTAAGAGCTACTTCTTCATCATCAACAATCAGGATTCTCATATTTTTTGTCTGCCTACCTCTCGAATTATGTTTTTCAGCTGAGACATCTTAAACGGTTTTTTAAGCAAAAAATCCGGCTCAATGGCAGCTTTCGCTTCCTGTTTCAGTGCCGCCGCCGAGGAAGAATAAAGAATAACCGGCAGCAGGGGGAATCTCTCTCTTGCTTTTTTTAAAAGCTCCCATCCGCTCATGGCCGGGAGTTTGATTTCGGAAATGAATATATCGACTTCCGGATGTTCCTCGAGAAAAGCGATAACATCTTCAACAGTGTCTTTGTGGTCGCATTGCCAGTCGATAACCCCGGTTAGGCTCATTTTTATTTCATTCAGGTATTTGGAGTCATTATCCAGACAAAGAACGGCAGGCCTTACTTCTATTGTTCTTTTTTCTTCCAGCGGCAGATATATGGAAAAGCGGCTGCCCAAACCAGGGCGCGAAAGCACGCCAATAGCGCCGTTATGTTCTTTGATAAGGCCGTAAGAGATGGAAAGACCCAGGCCCGTCCCCTCCATATCCCGGCGCGTGGTGAAAAAAGGTTCAAAAATATGATCAAGCAAATCCTGGTTCATGCCCGCGCCGTTGTCCTCTATTTCAATAACAATAGCCTTAAGCCTGTCCAGTTTCCTCGCGGTTATGATGATCCTGCCTTTTCTTTCCGGCGGGATGGATTGATGAGCGTTGATTAATAAGTTGGCGATAACCTGTTCGATTTTTTGGAAATGACCCTGAATTGGCGGTAAGTTACTATCAATATAAAGGTCAATGCGCGACACGGTTTTACGCACCTGAGCGCCCACGATAATCAGAACGCCATTGATTACTTCTTCAATCTGCACGGGCTTTTTTTCCACAATTTCATCCGTGCGGGCGAATTCTTTCAATCCCGCGATGACGCGTTTGATGCGCAGAGACGCAATTTTAAATTCTTCGATAATTTCTTTCATATTTGTGGAAACTTCGACATAGCTGATTCCTTTATCGCTCCAGTCGGTATGCGAAGCACCATTGCTGGCGAGTATCGGTTCAATCGCGTTCCACATTTCTTCTAAAAGAGGAATGTTGTTGGCTATGAAACTTACCGGGTTGTTTATTTCATGCGCTACGCCGGCCACAACTTCACCCAGTGCTTTGAGTTTGTGTGATTGCATCATCTGCTGGACACGGAGCCGTCCCTCCTGGCGTATTCGCTTTTCTTCAGTAATATCCTGCCAGGCGCCGATGATATAGTTTCGGCCGTGCCTGCCGGGGCTAATAAGGCGACGATGATCGGAAAACCAGCGATAAGAGCCGTCAGCTGCGAGGAAACGATATTCAAAAGTGTGCGTGCCTTTAAGCGATGTTGATTTTATTTCAGCAATAATTCTTTTCAGATCATCCGGATGAATATGTTCCTGCCAGAAGAGCGGATCTGAAGTAAATTGTATGGGCATGTAGCCGGTGATTTCCTTGATGCTTTTGCTTACAAAAGAATAATTCTGTTTTTTATTGCCGTTGGTGCAAGTGTAAGAAACAATCGGCAGGGATTCGAGAATAATCGAAAGTCGATCAGAAGCTTCCTGCAGGGCTTTATTTGCTTTTGCCAGATCAATGGTGCGTTCCTTTACTTTTATTTCTAAATCTTCATGAGCTTTGATCAGCGCTTCTTCCGCTCTTTTTGCCTGGGTTATATCTTCGAGTGTTTCAATCGCGCCGATGACAGACCCTTTCGCGTTGCGGATGATCGCGGCGGTAAAACGCAGCCAGCGACCTCTTTTCCCGAGTTCTGGAAAAAAGTCAGTCGCTTCGTAAGCGCCTTCAATAAGATTTGATTTTAAGTATTTTCCCGCGTACCATTGAGGAACGTCTTTTTGAAATCCGTCAACAAGCAAATCAGCCATACAGGGTCGCTTTGTTTTGTAAAAGGCTCGCCACTGCTGTCCCGTGCCGACGACGTCTTTCGCCCTTATTCCGCTTAATTCTTCCAGCGCCCTGTTCCAGTAGATAACCAGATGATCTTTGCCGATGATAAAGGTGGGAATGGGAGAGCTTCCGACAATGCTTTTCAGGGTTTGCTGTCCGCTGAGAAAAACTTCACGCGCCCAGATGCTTTCACTTTTTTCCGCTTTTTTGGTCTTCGGTTTTTTTTTGCGATGCTGATCCGGCATATTTTTTAAATATACCCCCGTTTTAGCGATCAAAATCTTTATGCGCTGTTTTTTTACTGTGAAAAAAGCTATTTATCAAATAATTCTTATGATT
>JAFGKC010000039.1 GCA_016928765.1 Syntrophaceae bacterium | reverse complement strand
AATAGCAAAATACATAAACATATAACATCACAATTCACCTGATCAGCTACAGCCGGTGGCTTTCGCTGTCAGGTGATTGTGGGCGTTCGGTGGAAAAGGAACGGCAAGAATTATGAAGATATCGGGAAATACAGTTCTTATTACCGGTGGAGCATCCGGGATCGGCTTATCGATTGCCAGAGTTTTCTTAGAAAACATGAATACCGTTATTGTCTGCGGCCGAAATGCCGACAAATTAGATCTGGTAAAAAAACAATATCTTGATATTCATACCATCCAATGTGATGTTGCAAATCCAGTTGAAGCCACTCAAATGCTTGACCATTTAAGAACGAATTTCCCCTCGCTTAATATCCTCGTCAACAACGCAGGGATTCAACACCAATATGATTTCCTCAGAGATGAAAATGCGTTAAAAAAAATTGACGAAGAGATTGACATTAATTTTAAAGCAGTAGCCCGCCTCACGAAGATTGTTTTGCCAAATCTTGTAAAGGCCTCTGAAGCAGCAATCATTAATGTTTCTTCTTTTCTTGGCATTGTGCCAAAAAGTAGCGCACCAATATACTGTGCAACAAAAGCAGCCCTCCATGCTTTCTCTAAATCTCTTCGTTATCAACTACAGAACACCCCTGTTAGAGTGTTTGAGATAATTACGCCTCTTGTCGATACTGATATGACGAGGGGACGCGAGAGCGATGCCGGTAAAATGTCGCCAGAAATCCTGGCTAAAGAAGTCATCCGAAACATGAAAATGGAAAATTACGAGATCAAGCCGGGACGCACAAAACTTGTGCTATTGCTCAACCGGATTTTTCCATCGCTGATACAGAAAGCTATCGGAAAGAGATAGGATCAGAAATGTGCTTCCCAAAACCAGACAATCCAACTGGTCGCAATGCTCCGGCGGATTTTTTATTATGAATAATTCAGACAAACAATTTATGCAAATGGCCATTGAGCTGGCGCTGGATGGTATGCGCAAAAACGAAGGCGGCCCCTTTGGCGCCATTGTGGTTAAAGATAAAACGATAATCGGAAAAGGAAACAACCGCGTCCTCTATAAAAACGATCCGACCGCTCACGCGGAAATAGAGGCCATACGGGAGGCCTGTCAGAATATCAACAGCTTTCATCTGGAGGGCTGCACTCTCTATACATTGTGTGAGCCGTGCCCCATGTGCATGGCCGCTGTTTATTGGGCGAAAATATCAAAAGTTGTTTTCGGCTGTACCAGAAAGGACGCGGCTAAAATAGGTTTTGCCGATGATTCGATATACAAAGAATTAAATATGCCGCCGTCCGAGCGTAGCATTCCTATGGAATCAATGTTGCGGGACGATTCGCTTCGCGTCTTTGACGAATGGATAAAAAAGCATGATAAAATAAATTATTAAAAGCTGCTTAGCTATTCAAACCGGCTGGAACTTATTTTTGTCAAAAATCGTCAATAACTGAAGTTTTCCGAAATTTTTACTTACACTTTTTAAAACATTTTATGACCCAGCAATTATTCTCTCTTTCTTCCTGGCCGCGCGCGATTGTCCATATCGACGGCGACGCGTTTTTTACTTCCTGCGAAGAAGCAATTCATCCGGAGCTTAAAGGCAAACCGCTCATCACCGGCGGCGAACGAGGCATTGTCGCCTGCGCGAGCTACGCGGCTAAAAAAATAGGCGTCAAACGCGGCGTGTCGCTACATGAAGCGCGCAAAATCTGTCCGGGGCTCATCGTTCTGCCATCGGATTACGAAACTTACAGTCTGTTTTCGCGGCGAATGTTTTCCATCATGCGCCGCTTCACGCCCGACGTGGAGGAATATTCCATTGACGAGGCATTTGCCGATGTCACCGGCATGCGCCGCGCTCTGCATTCCTCTTACGAGGAAATCGCGCTTCAGATGAAAAAGGAAATTGAAAAGGAATTGGGCATTACTGTTTCCGTAGGTTTGAGCATCACCAAGGTGCTGGCGAAAGTCGCCTCCAAGTATCAAAAACCAGCGGGAATGACCATAATCAAAGGCAGGGACATCGCTTCCTATTTAAATGATTTGCCTGTGGAAAAAATCTGGGGCATCGGGCCTGCCACCACCAATTATCTGGCCAAAATGGGCGTGCGCACAGCGCTGGCTTTCGCCGAACTTCCCGAAGAAACGGTTTTAAAAAAATTCACCAAGCCGGGCGTGGAAATCTGGCAGGAGCTGCGCGGCAAATCCGTTTATCCGGTAGTGCCGGAAGAAAAAAGCACCTATGCTTCCATCAGTAAAACCAAAACATTCGCGCCGCCTAATTCCGATGCCGAATATCTTTTCGCGCAGCTCATGCGCAACATGGAATCCGCCTGTATCAAAGCCCGGCGCTATAATCTCGCGCCGAAAAAAATTGCGGTGTTTTTAAAAATGCAGGATTTTGAAACAACAGGCAGCGAAGCCGTGCTTTCCCGCCCCTGCTGCCGCCCGCTGGAATTTGCCGGCGTTGTCCGCGAGCTTTTCAATGAATGCTACCATGCGGCTGACCTCTACCGCGCCACCGGCGTGATTCTGTGCGATTTAGTTTCCGACCAGAATATCCAGTATTCGCTTTTTGATGATCCCGTGCAGGCGCAAAAAATCAAAGAAATCTATCGCGCCGCCGATGAACTGGGGCAAAGATACGGCAAGCATACTCTGCATCTTGGTTCTTCTCATCTGATAGAGAAACTGGGCCGGGGCCGCCGGGGCACACCTACAGTTCGCGAACAAACGCGGCTTAAAGGCGAAACCCGCCGCCGCCATCTGGCGCTGCCGCTTCTTCAAATAAAACCTGAATGACCGCCCCTCACCAATCGCTCATTTTTCAGCATGTCCAACATATAAAAGCCTATGACAAAGGCATTGCGCTAACATCTTCAATATGTTAGATAACTCGCCGATTATTTAGTTGTTTTGGAGCAACCGCATATATGAAATACACACCGCAAAAGATTGAAGAAAAATGGCAGGCAAAGTGGGATAAAGAAAAAACTTTTAAAGTTACCGAAGATATCGGCAAACCAAAATATTATCTGCTGGAAATGTTCCCCTACCCTTCCGGCAAAATCCATATCGGTCATGTCCGTAATTACACTATTGGCGATGTTGTCGCTCGCTACAAACGCATGCGTGGTTTTAATGTTCTGCACCCGATGGGCTGGGACGCTTTCGGCCTGCCCGCGGAAAACGCCGCCATCGAACACAAAATCCATCCGCTGAAATGGACGAATGAAAACATCGCCCACATGCGCAAACAGCTCAAACGCATGGGCTTCAGCTACGACTGGGACAGAGAAGTATCCACCTGCGAACCGAAATATTACCGCTGGGAACAGCTCTTTTTTATCTGGATGTATGAAAAAGGTCTGGCCTACAAAAAACGCTCCACGGTAAATTACTGCGGCAAATGCGAAACGGTGCTCGCCAACGAACAGGTCGAAGCGGGCCTCTGCTGGCGCTGCTCCACGGAAGTAACGGAAAAAATTCTGGATCAGTGGTTTTTCAAAATCACCGCCTACATCGAAGAACTTCTCGATTACTGTGACAAACTTCCCGGCTGGCCGGAAAAAGTGCTCACCATGCAGAAAAACTGGATCGGCAAAAGCTACGGCTGTGAAGTTGATTTTCCGATGGCCGATGGTAATGGCGCCATCAAAGTATTTACCACACGTCAGGATACGCTCTTCGGAGCGACATTTATGTTAGTGGCCGCGGAACATCCGCTGGTAATGGAATTGGCCAAAGGCAAATCTTGTGAAAAAGAAGTAGTCCAGTTTGTCGAAAAAGTAAAAAAACAGGACAAATTGATGCGCACCTCCGAATATTACGAAAAGGAAGGCCTCTTTCTCGAATCCTATTGTAAAAATCCTCTTACCGGAAAACAGATGCCCATTTACGCCGCCAATTTTGTTTTGGCCGATTACGGCACCGGCTGCGTGATGGCCGTCCCCACACACGACCAGCGCGACTTTGAGTT
>JAFGKC010000038.1 GCA_016928765.1 Syntrophaceae bacterium | reverse complement strand
TCATCGCTCGGAAACATTTACCGCCCGCACAGCGGCGATAGCGATCGCAGATAATTATTCCAATCTTTGTCTTTGAATTCATTTCAAGCCTTTCAATTCTAAATATGCCAATTTTCAGGGCATGCGACGACCCCTTCGGCTAGCAAACCGGATGAGTTCAGGCGCGTTGCACGCCTGAACTCAGTCTAGGACTACGAAAAATTGTCGCGGTGGGCAACATCGCCTTCAACGACTGGTTCGGCGATTAACATTTGCCCTTTTTCCCACCTTTTTTCGGACCAGCGGGTTTGTTTGTTCGTTTCCCTTTCCCTTTTCCTCCACCGCGCCCATCTTTCGGTCCTTGCCCTTTTGGGCCTCTTCCATCTTTATTTGGCATAGATATCACCTCTTTTCTTTATGTTTTTGTGGTTTACTATCGCAGCCGAGCGAAAAACCGGCAGGAGCCTCAGCTCCCGGCCCTGTTGCCTTTGTTAGCTTTTTCCTATTTTAGGTGTCACTATCACTGTGTCCGGTGTGCCGATTACTATTACAGAATTCTTGCTCGTATTGCCATCGAAGAACGAGGCCTGTTCAACGCGGCCATCTTTGTAGCAGCGGACAACGGGGACATTTGCTGAAATCCACTGTTTAAATACCTGATGTTCCTTAAACATATATTCTGACAAACGGACTTTTCTTCGTCCGTTGTCGAAATCAATCCATAAATGCCCATAATTAAATTCCAGCTTCTTGATAGTTTCAGGCACAGGGTATTCTTCATCACTCCCATTGCGCAAAGGCACGATTATCTTTTTGTTATCAAGGATAATGTATGTAAAGAGCCGCAAATTCTTCACAAACGAGATCGTTAGATAGAGCCAAAATACTGTCATCAAAAGACCTGCTACTCTATACGACATTTTCATTTCTGGTTCAAAGATGACGAAGAGAGAGACGCTCAGCATTAAAGTGACAAGAATGGCCGAAATTAACGCAGCTGACTTTTTGATATGCCTGTGAAGTTTATAAGGAGTCTGTGTCATTTCTTTTATGCACCTAACGAAAAAATCAGCCGGAGCGTTAGCGATCGGCTGTATTGACCTTGTTGGGCTTTTTTATTTATAGAATTCATCCCAAGGTATTGTCTTGATAATTGGTTTATTTTTGCCCGCCTTGATTGTTATGGCCGTTGTAACTGGAGTCTGTGTGTCAGAACACCATGCCTCAAAATAATATTGCGGTAAAATAACCTTAGAATCGCGTTTTACCTCAGCCCAAGCTCTGATCCATCCACCACATGCACCTTGAATGTTTAAACTACCAGGTGAGGGACCAATTGTGATTGTGTAAGTGCCGTCATTTAGAATGCAGTTACGTTTTATAGTTTTTAGCGAACCGATATGGTCTTCGTCTTTCATTGTAGCGATGAGCTCCCAAGGATCCCATTGCTGGGGACCCTTGTTTTTCATCATTTCCTCACCGGCTTCGTTATATGCACCAAGATAACTGATCGTAATTGAATTACTAATCTTATTACATTTATAGCCAACCAATTTGTAGAAGGTGTCAGCATTTGCAACTGAAATCGAAAACATTATAAAAAAGATAACTAGCACTTTTTTCATATGATACCTCCTGCCCAACAATTAATATATATAATGTACAAAATCCGGCATTTTATGCCGCCTGAACGCTTGGTCTCCTATTTCTTAAATAATAACTATTTAAAATCAAACAACAATTTATTATTGACTACGTAAAAGGTCTTTATTATCAGCAAATGCGCAATACGTATTTAATGGATTTTTTGACAAACTATAATTAAATTTACCGCAACGGTAAAGTATCATTTTTTAAAATCTTGGTGAAAAAACACTCAAATATTATCACTTGAAAATGCGCAAGTCAATCTATGTCAATGATCTATTGGCTATAGAAAGAAGTCTACAAACAATCATACAAATTTTGCGTACTTAATAAATTAAAAGTTTAATTTCGTGGCGGCGCTATTGGCCTTTTCCGAAAAAGACGCCAGGCGGCAATACCGCTGATGATAAGCATCGCCGCAACGAGCCCTGCGGGGACAATCATTTCCCCGGTAAGAAGTGTGCCTCTTGATTTCGTGGCGGCAATGGAATCAGCAAAATAACAGGCGATGGCAATGCCCGGAATAACGCCCAGCGCGGAGCCGGCAAAATAGTGGCGAAACTTTACTCTGGTAAGGCCGATTACCCAATTAAGGGGCGGGGCGAGAAACAAAACAAGCCGCAGAAGCAGTATGGTTACCAAACCTTTTTCGGCAAGGCGCTCATCAAAAGCGTTCAGGCGATGAAAACGTCGCTCCAATGATTTCTGAAAAAAATCGCGTAAAATGTAGCGGACACAAAAGAAAGTTCCCGTTACGCCGATAAGAACGCCGATCCAGCCGTAGATAAAACCTTTGACGATGCCGAAAAGCAAACCGCCCAAGGCGATTATTATAATGCCGGGAAGATGAAGAAAAATTCCCGCGATACAAAAGCCGATAAAAATAAGCGGGCCATAGAAGCCGTAAGAATCTATCAGCGCCCGTATTTCAGCAATGTTCAGGTATTTGGAAAAATCATAATTAATGTAAATCCAAACAAGCGACCCGGCAAGCAATATTCCCGCGCAAATCCTGATATACTTTTTTCCCAGGTATAGATTCATGGTAAATCAAGCTCCTCGCCGTAAGCAGCGGTGGTATCTTTTTCTGGATTCCGGCTGTTTACTCCAGCGTATGCCGTATGCGAGACTGTGTCGTAATTACTTTTCTGTCATTTCATGCAAGCGAAGCGCGACGAAGAGCCTGCCCCGTACTTGATACGGGAGAATCCAGTAATTTAAATAGCGCCTGGATACCGGCCTTCGCCGGTATGACAATTTTGAAATTTTTGCTCTTATTACTATACAGCCTCTTCACAAAAATGACGCCGTAAGCAGTGGGGTATTAAACCCAACAGAGAATAAACACACTATTTTTGCTTAGGGAATATACGCGCGATGACAATCATCAGCACCAGAGCCAATAAGCCAAGCACGATATAAAGCCCCCAATTATTTTTCGCGAAAAATTTGAAAACGGAATTGGTTACGCCGCCGCTCTTTATCAGAACTGGTTCGGCAAGTGTTGCCGTTTTTGGTTCGTGCCGCATCAATTGGTTTTGCACAAGTTCCAGATCATAAGAAGGCGCGCCCGCGTCACGGTTGCCGCCGTAAAGCGCATATCCGGCGGCAGCATCAGCCAAAAAATAAACAGCCGGCGCGTCATAGAGAGCATTTATTTCCTGAATTTTAAGGGGCTTATTATCGCCGTGCGCTATAACCAGGCGAATTTTTGTTTCCTCGCGGGGAAAGCCGCGCAAGGAAATAAAAAGCTCAGCAGGGCCCGTTTCTGTATTTACCCAGGATGCGCTTTTCCATAAAGTATTCTGCACCGGTTTTGGCTGGTCGCGCTCTA
>JAFGKC010000037.1 GCA_016928765.1 Syntrophaceae bacterium | reverse complement strand
CAGCACAAAGTAAGCGAAGGAGAAGTTTTATCAATCGAAAAACTTACCGCGGAAAAAGGAACCGAAGTGGTATTTGATGAAGTTTTGATGGTCTCCGGTGATAATGTTGTTAAGATCGGCAAACCTTTTGTGGAAGGCGCTAAAGTTTTCGGCCAAGTGATAGAGCAGACAAAAGGCCCCAAAATTCAGGTGTTCAAAAAGAAACGCCGCAAAGGTTATCATAAAAAAACCGGTCATCGCCAGGAATTAACCAGCATGAAAATTACGAAAATAGCGATATAGGCGTAAGCGGAGGAAGTAATGGCACATAAAAAAGGACAAGGAAGTTCCCGTAACGGAAGAGACAGCAACTCACAGCGGCGCGGCGTAAAGGTTTACGCGGGACAGAAAATTAACGCGGGTTCTATTATCGTGCGTCAGGTGGGCACAAAAATTCATCCGGGCAACAACGTGGGCATGGGCAAGGATTTCACGCTTTTTTCTCTGATCAACGGTATAGTAAAATTTGAAAGACTTGACAAAACAAGAAAAAAGGTAAGCGTTTACGCTTCATAAATATATTTTTCAGTATATTTAATTACAAGGCGCTTTCCCAAGCGCCTTTTTAATTTGTAAATAATATTATGAAATTTGTCGATGAAGCCAAAATTTACATTAAAGCCGGCCACGGCGGGCGCGGCTGCGTAAGCTTCCGACGGGAAAAGTTTGTGCCACGCGGCGGGCCAGACGGAGGTGATGGCGGTAAAGGCGGCGATGTTATTTTTCGCGCGACGGAAAAACATCGGACACTGCTGGATTTCAAATACCGCCAGCACCATATGGCGAAAAACGGCGGGCACGGTTCCGGCAATAACCGCACGGGCAGAAGCGCGGCGGATCTGGAAATTTTAGTGCCTGTCGGAACAATCATCAAAGACGCCGAAAACATGGAAGTGCTTGCCGACTTGTCACAGGTTGATCAGGTTTTTGTCGTCGCGCGCGGCGGTATCGGCGGCAAAGGCAACGCGCATTTTGCCACATCCACGCATCAGACACCCAGGTTCGCTCAGGACGGCATGGATGGCGAAGAGCGCTGGATTTTTCTGGAATTAAAACTTCTGGCTGACGTCGGCATTATCGGTTTTCCCAATGCCGGTAAATCAACTTTTATCTCCCGCGTCTCCGCTGCCAGACCGAAAATCGCCGATTATCCCTTTACCACTTTAACTCCGCATTTAGGCGTTGTTAAGCACTCAAATGCTGAAAGTTTTGTAATAGCGGACATACCCGGGCTTATTTCCGGCGCGCATGAAGGGGTTGGCATGGGTATAAAATTCTTGAAGCACGTGGAAAGAACTTCATTGCTTTTGCACATAATCGATATTTCGGCAGAACCCTATACGGATGCCTGGAAAAATTATACGGCCATCAACAATGAACTGGACTGTTACGACTCATCCATGCTGGCCAAGCCGCAAATAGTCGCCTTGAATAAAATAGACCTCCCTTTCGTCAGAGAGAAAGCAAAAAAAGAAGTTGCGCTATTTAAAAAAAAGGGAATAATACTTCATCCTTTTTCCGCGGTAACCGGAGAGGGGCTGGATAAGATACTCAACAAAATTGTGACCACGATCAATAAATAGTAAAAGAAAACGTTATGAAAAATATTCGCGAGGAAATATTCGCCAAGGCAAAAATAATTCTTGTCAAAATTGGCTCCGCGGTACTTACCGGTACTGACGGCCTTGATTTAAAAATCATTAATTCCCTGGTGCGAGAAATGACCGCGCTGATTGATAAAGGCTGCACAATTGTATTGGTCAGTTCCGGCGCTATTGTTTCCGGAAAACATCGGTTAAATATTACCGGATCGCTGAAAAGCATCCGCGAAAAACAGGCCGCGGCCGCTATCGGACAGGGAAGATTGATGCGTGTTTATTCCAAATCTTTCGAGAAACGTGGGCATTATGTCGCGCAAATACTTCTTACTCTTTCCGATCTTTCTGACCGTCAGAGATATTTAAACATCAGAAACACTCTTTCCACTTTAATGGAGTGGGGGGTAACTCCCATCATCAACGAAAATGATTCTGTTGCCGTTGATGAAATAAAATTCGGCGATAATGATACCCTTGCCGCGATGATTGCCAATATGGTTGAAGCCGATCTGTTTATTAACCTGACCAGCACTGAAGGATTATATGACTGCAATCCTTCCAGCGGCAAAAAAGCCAAGCTTATTTCTTTGGTGCGCGAATTCACTGATGAAATTGAATGCGCCGCTACAAACGAAACCAGCTCTGTCGGCATGGGCGGAATGAAAAGCAAAGTGCTGGCGGCGAAAAGCGTTACCGCGATGGGCATTCCCTGTATAATCGCCCCCGGGAAAACACAAAGTATCTTATCCACTATTTTTTCCGGCAAGGAAATCGGCACATTATTTTTGCCCACCGCTCAAAAGCTTAACAGCAAAAAATACTGGATTGCCTTTACTCTGCGGGCGCGCGGCAAATTAGTGATTGATGATGGAGCTAAAAGCGCGCTTTGCGAAAAAGGAAAAAGCTTACTTCCTTCCGGTGTAACCGCCGTGGAAGGAGATTTTAACCTGGGCGACGCGGTGAGCTGCGTGGATAGCAGCGGGGTAACTTTGGCAAAAGGCCTGGTCAATTATAATTCCGATGAAATCCGCAAAATCAAGGGTTTAAAAACATCTCAGATAAGCCAGGTTTTGGGGCATAAGGATTATGATGAAATAATTCATCGCGATAACCTGGCAATTGTCTACGCAGGCAAAAAAAATAAAGGTTAAAAGATAAATATTTTTCGTATAAACAATATTCTTTAATTGCTTTTCAGACAATAATGATTTAAAAATATATTAATATCAAAACAAACAAGGAGGGAATATGGTTTCTTTTCTAATACTTTTAGCGGTGATCGCCGCGTTGGTTTTATTTTTTGTCGGCATTTATAATAAATTGATTCAGCTGAGAAATTACTATAAAAACGCGTATGCCCAGATTGACGTTCAGCTCAAGCGCCGCTATGACCTTATTCCCAACCTTGT
>JAFGKC010000036.1 GCA_016928765.1 Syntrophaceae bacterium | reverse complement strand
GCGCAGATAAATGCCGCCTAAAATATCGATGTAATATCTTGCCGGAACAATGTAAGTAATCATCTGCAGAATCTTCGGCATATTCACAATCGGAAAAACAAAATTGGAAAGCAAAAGTGACGGCAGATAGGTAATCAGTATCGCCATCTGATTGGCGACAAGCTGAGATTTGGTCGCGGTGGAAATAAGCAGTCCCAGCGCCAGCGCCACGCACAAATAAAGCGAAGTGGCAACCATCATAAGCAGAAAATTTCCTTTCATCACCACGCCGAAAAGAATCTGACCCAAAAGCATCGCCACTAAAACATCCGTAAACCCGATGAAAAAATATGGAGTCGCTTTACCTAAAAGCAGTTCGCCCGCTTTTACCGGCAGCGACTTGAGCGTTTCCATCGTGCCGTTTTCGTATTCGCGCGCGATAATGAGCGACGTTAAAAGCGAGCCGACAATCATTATAATAATGGCGATGATGCCGGGAATGATAAAATTGCGGCTTTCCAGGTCTTCGTTAAACCAGATGCGGATGCGGCCATCCACCGGCGGACGAATAGCTTCCATTCCCTGTCGGTTGAGAAAATCTAAAAGCAATTTTTGATTATACTGCTCGGTAAAGGCGGTCAGATAGCCGCGGATGATGCCGGCAAAGTTCGGGTCGCTTCCTTCAATTAAAATTTGCAGTTGCGCTTCACGGTCTGCCTGCAGGTTTTTCATAAAAGCGGGGCCGATTACAATAACCACTTTGGCGGCGTCACTGTCCAGATAACCAATGGCATCAGCCGTGCGGGAAGCATGGCCGGTAATGTTGAAATAGGGCGAAGCATTAAGTTTTCGGGCGAAATCGCGGCTCATTGAAGATTTATCATAATCCACTACAACCGTTTCCACATTATCCACATCGAGGCTGAGCGCGTAACCGAAAAGAATTATCAGAATCAGCGGAGTGGCAAAAGCAAGATAAAGGCTGCGGTAGTCTCTGATAAGATGATAAAATTCTTTACGGATAATGGCCTTTAATCGTGTGGGATTCATTTCTCCCTCCGCGACATCAGCGCGATAAAAGCGTCATTCAGATCGGCGGCAGGCCTACGGGGGCAGGCGGCGGCAATAATTTCTTTCGGCGTGCCGGAAGCGACAATAGATCCCGCGTTAATCATGACAATACGCTCACAAAACTGCGCTTCATCCATGTAATGCGTGGTGACAAAAACAGTGATTCCCTCTCGGGCGATTTGCGAGATAAAATTCCAGAAGTGGCGGCGAGTGACCGGATCGACGCCGGATGTCGGCTCATCCAAAAATAAAACATCGGGCTTGTGCAAAAGCGAACAGCCCAGGGCAAGTCTTTGGCGCCAGCCGGGGGGCAGTTCCTTTGTCAACCGGTCGCGGGCGTCCTGGAGCCTGGTCATCTTCAATACCCAGTCAATGCGTTCATTCCAAAGCTCCCGATCGACGCTGTAAACGCCCAGATAAAAACGCATGTTTTCAAACGGTGTTAAATCTTCATAAAGAGAAAATTTCTGCGACATGTAACCGATCGAATGTTTGACTTCTTCCGGCTGGGTTACAATATCATGGCCTGCCACCGTGCCGACGCCGGAAGTAGGGGTAATAATGCCGCACAACATCCGTATTGTCGTGGATTTGCCCGAACCGTTCGCGCCCAGAAAACCGAAGATCTCGCCTTTTTTCACGGAAAAGCTGATTTTATTCACCGCGACAAAATCGCCGAATTTCTTTTCCAGATTGGTAACGGAAATGGAATCAGAGCTGGAAAGTGTCATGAGCAATCTCCTTATCCACTTCTTTTATTTTTTCGATGATGGCCTCTTCCAGCGTTTCAAACTTCCCGCGCATTACTTTAGGCTTGGCTGTTTCGAGAATAATTGATTGATGCATAAGCGCGAGCTGATCGCAGATTTCCCCTTCATCCAGATACGCGGTGGAAACTAGTATGGTCATACCCTCTTTTTTCATACTTTCGAGTATTTCCCAAAATTCCCTACGCGATACTGGGTCAACACCGTTGGTGGGCTCATCCAAAATCAGCACTTTCGGTTCGTGCACCAAAACGCAGGCAAGCCCCAGTTTCTGCTTCATGCCACCGGAAAGATTGCCCGCGAATCTGTCCATAAACGGAAGCAGATTGGAAAATCCCAGATATTTTTCTTTTCTTATTTTTCTCTCGGCGCGGGGGATGTTGAAGATATCCATGAAAAAGTCCATATTTTCTTCAACGGTCAAATCCTGATAAAGGCCAAAGCGCTGCGGCATATAGCCGATGATATTTTTAACTTTCCTTCTTTCGGTGACCACATTAAAACCATCCACATAAATCTCACCCTGTGATGGTTTTATCATCGTGGCGACAAGCCGCAAAAGAGTTGATTTGCCCGCTCCGTCGGAGCCAACCAGCCCGAAGATGCTGCCCGCTGCTACCTGAAAAGAAATATCCTTAAGCGCTTCAATCTGGTTAAAGCGCATGGAAACATCATTGACGGATACCAACGGCGGGGAAGCGGAAAGCTTTGCGGCCATCACCACCTCCTTTATGGTTTGAGCACGGCGTCGGCGGGCATTCCTGTTTTGAGTTCAAAATTGGGGTTTTCTATCGTCACCTTGACAAGATACACCAGCTTCACCCTTTCTTTTTTGGTCTGAATTATTTTGGGCGTGAATTCGCCTTCGGATGAAATGTAAGAAACAGTCCCTTCATAAACTTTATCGGGAAAAGTATCTATCTTCACCTCGGCTTTCTGATTGGGACGGA
This sequence comes from Syntrophaceae bacterium, assembly GCA_016928765.1. Classification (GTDB taxonomy): domain Bacteria; phylum Desulfobacterota; class Syntrophia; order Syntrophales; family Smithellaceae; genus UBA4810. The sequence goes on along the minus strand of JAFGKC010000036.1, from coordinate 41,120 downwards.
TTTTGCCGATTTGTGTCTCCTCAACAAATATTTTTAATTCCACTTTGGATAGCTCGGAAACCGTAATTACTTCGCGCCCGGCTGTCACGGTTTCACCCGGCTCAATATTGCGGCTGGTAATAACACCGTCCATCGGTGATTTTAACCGCGTATAGTCCAGATAAACAGACGCCTGTTTCAGCAAAGATTGAGTTTCGGCGAGTTTTGACTGCGCTATCTCATAATTAAGCTTTAAATTATCTCTTTCTTTTTCGGAAACAACGCCTTTTTTAAATAGTTCTTCAAAGCGCCTGTAATTTTTCCGCGCGTTGACGAGTGTATCCGACGCGGATTGAGCTAATGCCTTGGCCTGCCCATATCGCGCTTCGAGTTCCGCCCTATCCAGCTCGGCGATTAATTCGTCCTTTTTTACGGTTTGGCCTTCCTGATAATTCACCTTTGCCACGCGTCCCGGCACCTGAAAAGAAAGCTTGGCCTGCGTGGCCTCGATCGTTCCGGAATAAAATAGCTCTCCCGCGCGGTTTTTTTTCTGGCCGTAATAGACAAACAACCCCACACTCACAAAAAGAACGATAAAAGAAATAATAATAATTCTTTTTTTCAGCATTGCTTCCTCTTATTTATTTCATTCGTTAAAATTACTTATCGTCATGCCGGAGTAGCCGGTATGACAATTCAGGTGATGATTACTTTTTCACCGCCTTGAGCACCATCTTTGCTACTTCTTCGCCGATAGTTCCGGGCAATTTTTTATCGCGGGACTTTAGATCATCGGGAAGCCACATCTGCCTGTCCTTAATCGGCGCGCCCATTTTAAAAATGAGAATCGAGCCCATAATCATCGCGTGAACCAGAAACGGCACAACATCATTAAAAACATCTTGCTCTTTACCCTCTTCCAGAATTTCCAGCAAAACAGTTAGAACTGACGCTATGTCTTCGGCAACAACCTGTGGCAAATGCGTTCCGCCGGAGGCAACTTCACGCATCATAATCGGCGGCAACTCCGGATTCTTATCGACGGCATCAGCGATAAATAAAATATATGCTCTGAGTTTTTCTTCGGGAGTTTTCTCCTGGGCTACGGATTGAGAGACTCTCTCGGCGATATTACCCAACACCTGGTGAAGAACATTAGCGTAGAGCGTGTCCTTATCGCCGATCTGGTAATAAAGAGTGGCTTTGTTCACGCCGGCGCGCCGCGCGATTTCATCCACATGCGTGCCGCTGTAGCCGTGTTCGGCAAACGTTTTTCGCGCCGCGGTTAAAATTTTTTCCGCCGTCTTGCCGGGATTATTTATGTCTGTTTTCCTTCTAAACAAGCCTTTACTCCTTTGCACATCTAGTCATGGCGAATTTCGCTTACGCTAGGGGAAGCCATCTCTATATTCAACCAGTTGGTTTAACCGAATGGTTAAACATTTGATTAATAAAGTCAAGTGGTTTTTGCTGTAATTAACTTTAACTTTTTGTTTCAGCCTATCAGAAATTATTACTTTATTTTTGATGATTTTCAAAGAAGTAGCTCTTTTACTAAAAATAGCGTAAATTGCCCTGAAGAAACTGCCGGGTAGCGTTCTTTACGCAGCGTAAAATAAACTTAAAAATGTGTTAATCACAGGAGCGAAAAATGAATTATTTGATTCAGCCAAAAAAGTACAAAAGTCTGATGTCTGATACCGGCTCTAAATCCATAATGGACAAAACCATCGCCTTCTTCGAGAAAATGGGCAAAACCAAAATCACGGAAGACTTCAATAAAAAAGTCTGGTACCGAGAATTTGTCGATTTTATCGCTAAAGAACAAATCTTTGCAAAACTGCTCACCCCCAGCCAGTACGGCGGCGGCGATACGGACTGCCGCTGGGACACTGCCCGCAACAGCGAATTTTCCGAGCTTCTGGCTTTTTACGGCCTGGGTTACTGGTATTGCTTTCAGGTGAGCATTTTGGGATTGGGCCCGATCTGGATGAGCCCTAATGAAAAAGCAAAAAAGAAGGCGGCCGAACTTCTTAAAAAAGGCGCAATCTTCGCCTTCGGCCTTTCCGAGCGCACACACGGCGCGGACATTTATTCTACCGAAACAACACTAACGCCAAAACCTGACGGCACGTGGGTAGCCAATGGTGAAAAATATTATATCGGCAACGGTAACGAAGCGGAAATGGTTTCCACGCTGGGGAAAATCAAGGACGGCACGGATGACTACACTTTTTTTGTCACCAACTTTCATCACAAAGCCTATGAACTCAAAAAGAACGTTGTTTCTCACCAGCAATATGTTTCCAACTTTGCGCTGCATGATTATCCGATTACAGAGGATGACATTCTTTCTCGCGGCTCGCACGCCTGGGATTCATCGCTCAACACCGTAAACATCGGCAAATTCAACATCGGCCCCGGTTCCATCGGCATCACCGAACATTGTTTTTATGAATCAATAACGCACGCGACCAACCGTATTCTCTACGGCCTGCCGGTAACCGACATGCCGCACGTGAAGAAAAATTTTATGGACGCTTGGCTGCGCATTGTGGGGATGAAGCTTTATCAGCGGCGCGCCACTGATTATTTCCGCAACGCCAGCGCCGATGACCGCCGTTATCTGCTCTACAATCCCACCAGTAAGATGAAAGTTACCCTGCAGGCCGAAGAAGTGGTAAATCTGCTGTGGGAAGTGATTGCCGCCAAAGGGTTTGAAAAAGATACTTATTTTTCGCTGGCCGCATCCGATGTTCGGGGGCCGTCCAAACTGGAAGGCACGGTTCATGTCAATGTCCAGCTTATCCGCAAGTTCATGAAGAATTACTTTTTTAACCCCAAGGAATACACACCGGTCGCGCCGGATTTAGCCGCCAAAGATGATCTTTTCCTGTTCAATCAAGGGCCAACCAAGGGCTTGGGCAGTGTCCAGTTCCATGATTATAAGCCGGTCTTTGAAGCAAATAAAAATCTGCCGAATGTCGCCATCTTCATCTCTCAGATAAAGCTTTTCAAGGAATTACTGGAAAAGGCTGGGCCGGACAAGGCGCAGGATATGGATCCGCTGTTTTCTCTGCCGCTGGGAGAAATGTTTTCCATAGTAGTTTATGGCCAGCTTATTTTGGAACAGGCAAAATTTGATAATCTTGATCCGGACATCCTCAACCAGATATTTGACTTTATGGTGCGTGACTTTTCGCGCTTCGCCTTACAGATTTACGGGATGCACAACACCAAAGATGAACAACGCGCCTACTGCAAAGAAATCATGCTGATCAAGGCGCAGGGAGACGATGCCCAGTACAGCCGCGTCTGGAAGAAATATGTGTTTGCCTTAAACGGCGAATACGAGATGAATGAATAAATTAAGAGCATGGAATGGCGCGCTGGCTGATCATCGCGGGAATAATTTTAATTGCCATGGGGCTTATTTATCACTTCGCCCGGTGGCTTATAAACTGGTTCGGCAAACTACCGGGTGATATCCGGATAGAGACCGAGCGCGGCAAAATATTTATTCCCATCGTCTCCATGATTTTGTTGAGTATCGTCATCACTATATTAATAAACTTTTTCAGGCGCTAGCTTTTAAAAATGTCTTTTTCGCGCAACCAGCATTTGGTTTTTATGCCCGGCATGGACGGCACGGGATTGTCTTTTGACCCCGTTTTGCCTTTTCTGCCGCGAGATGCGAAAGTCACTATTATCCGCTATCCAACCGACAAGCTTCTTTCGTTTGATGAAACTGTCGAGTGCGCCGCCGCGCAGATTCCCCCGGGCGAGCCGCCCATTGTTATTGCCGAATCTTTTTCCGGCCCGGTGGCTATTGCAATGATCGGCTCAGGCCGCGTCAAAGCCAAGGCGCTGATTTTGTGCGCGACTTTCGCGAAATCGCCGCGTCCGGTTGTCTGGCGCGTGATGCGCTTTTTGCGTTTTCCCCTGCTTATCAAACCGGAAATGCCAAAACGTTTTTTTAGATTCGTCATCGGGGATGATAAGCTAATTGATAAGCTAAAGCCTCTTTGGAAAAAAGTTCACGCGAAGGTTCCCGCACGAGTCATGCAGCACCGGCTTAAAATTATTAACGAGGTTGACGTAACCACATGGCTTGCAAAGATAAAAATTCCCTGCTGCTACCTTCAAGCGCTCAATGACCGGCTGGTTCCCGCCTCCTGCGCCGAAAAAATCAAAAAAATCGGGCCTTTTGTGGAAATTAAAATAATTGACGCGCCGCACTTTATTTTACAGGCCGAACCGCAAGCCTGCCTTAACGCAATCGAAGTATTTTTGCATTCAATTACAAGGGGTTAATGACAACGGTTATTTTCTAATAATTACCAGTTGCAGGTTTCAAGATGTTGGCTTAGAATCTCCAAATAATTTTGTGCGAATAATAAACTTTTAATTTCAAGGAGGCAATAACATGCGTTGGAGAGGTGAAAGGCAAAGCGATAATGTGGAAGACCGGCGCGGGATGTCTGTTTCACGCGGCGCGAAAGTGGGAGGAATAAGCGGCCTGGGGCTGGTGGCGATTGTTGTTGTCAGTCTGTTATTCGGCGTAGATCCCACTATGATCTTGCAGCAGGTCGGTCAGAGCCTGCCTTCATCTACTACCATTGAGGAAAGCGCTCAACCTGCCGCTAATGATGACATGCGCAATTTTGTCGCTGTGGTACTTGCGGAAACAGAAGATGTCTGGAATGAGCAATTTAATAAAGCGGGCCGGACTTATCAGGAACCGAGGTTGGTTTTATTTTCCGGCGCGGTGGATTCCGCCTGTGGCTTTGCTCAATCCGCTACAGGGCCTTTTTACTGCCCGGGTGATCAGAAAGTTTATCTCGATCTGGCATTTTTCAATGAGCTGCACTCACGCTTCGGCGCTTCCGGCGATTTCGCGCAGGCTTATGTTATCGCCCATGAGATAGGCCACCACGTGCAAACGCAACTGGGAATTATTCAAAAAGTAACTCAGCTTCAGGCGCGCTCCAACACTTCAGACAAAAATAAATTAAATGTGATGCTGGAATTACAGGCTGATTGTTTTGCCGGAATGTGGGCGCATCACGCTCAGAAAAAACGCGATATTCTGGAAGAAGGCGATCTGGAAGAAGGGATAAATGCCGCGAGCGCTGTGGGCGATGACCGCATCCAGAAAAAGACACAGGGCTATGTGGTGCCCGATTCATTTACGCACGGCAGTTCGGCACAACGCATGAGTTGGTTCAAACGCGGATTTGAACAGGGCAATTTCCAGGCGTGCGATACCTTCAATGCTAACTGAATAATCTATGTTCTTGTGGACGAACCGTTGCGGCAATTTTTTGATTATTCTTTTTCGCTTCAGCATATTCATCCTGCAATGACTGCATGAGTTCGCTCACATGAACAATCTTATCGACCCGCCAGACATTTTCGCCCGCGAAGGCAAATCCTTCTGAGAGCTTACCTTCCGTGGCGTTACATAAAGCATTGGCAATGCAATAAGGCGCATCTTTCATGTTGCAGGTTATGATGCAATGAAAAGGGCACTTAAAAGGTTTTTTGCGGCCATCCGCCACATCATCAAGAAATTGATTTCGAATAGCTCTTCCGGGCATTCCCACCGGGCTTTCTATAATAACAATGTCTTCTTTTTTAGCGTTGACAAAGGCGTTTTTTATTTCATCGGAGCCGTCACATTCATGCGTCGCCACAAAACGCGTGGCCATCTGCACACCGGATGCTCCCATTTCAATAAATTTCCGGATGTCCGCGCCGGAATAAATACCGCCGGCGGCAATTACCGGAACAGGCTTACCGTGTTTATCTTCCAGTTCTTTTGCCTGTGCCACAACCTCAGGAACCAGTTTCTCCAGGGAATACTCTTCATTAAAAATATCCTCTTTTTTGAAACCCAAATGCCCGCCGGCTAATGGGCCTTCGATCACCACCGCGTCTGGAACATAGTTAAATTTACCGATCCAGCGGCGCGCGATCAGCGCTAAAGCCTTCGCCGAAGAAACGATAGGTACAAGTTTTGTGCTGATGTTTCCTTCCGGCAAAAACGAAGGAAGGCTTAAGGGCAATCCGGCTCCCGAAAAAATGATATCAGCTTTCTCTTTAATGGCCACTTTCGCCAGCGAGGCATAATTGGAAAGCGCCGCCATTATATTAACTCCGATGATTCCCTTGGTAAGGGATTTTGCTTTTCTAATTTCTTCGGCAAAAACCCTGTTGTTGGCTTCAACAAAATTTGTCCTTGCGTCATCTGCCAAATGCGCGATTCCCGCTGTGGCGATCACACCAATACCTCCGGCATTGGCTACCGCGGAAGCCAGCCTGTGTTTTGAAATTCCCACGGCCATGCCGCCCTGAATAATAGGCACTTTTGCTATTAGACCCCTTATATTGAGTTCTTTCATTTCGCTCCTTTATGTTACCATTTTTTATCAGCTAGAATAATAAAGATAATGATTTTTATGTGGGTTAAGTTATCAATATTGCGTACATAACGCAGAAGTTATCTCATATGTCAAGAAAATCTTAACTATCACAAGGAGTATAATGATTTTAATGCGAACTGAATAAATGACAGTTAGCGTTAACTGGTTTTCTAAACGTAATAAAAAAACAGCAATTTAGGATAAAGATATTCCTTGCTATTAGGCAGTTATGCGTGTACAAGAGCGCACAATTGATTGCGATAGTTATTTGCCTTCCCACCTTTCTTATTAGAAATCTGCGCAGGAAAATTCCGCTAATCTAAACAGAATCCAGATTTAATGCCGTGTTCGTGGCCTGCATTTTTGGCGCAAACAAGCGCTTGAAATGTTGTGTCTTTACCAGCCCCAACGGTTCGAGATGGGTTCAAATATGCCGATAGCTGGTAAATACAAAAAATGAAGGATAAAAAATGAGTTTTCAGAAATTTGAGTTACACGAAAAAATACAGACCGGTGTGCGAATGCTTGGTTACCAAAAGCCGACACCGATTCAACTACAGGCAATCCCGCCGATCATGGAAGGCCGAGATCTTATGGGACTTGCCCAGACCGGAACAGGAAAAACCGCGGCCTTTGTATTGCCGATTTTACAGCGTTTCATGGAAAAGCCGCTCGGCCATATCCGCGCCCTGATCATAGCTCCGACACGCGAGTTAAGCGAGCAAACCCTCGAAGCAATTAAAGAACTGGGACGTAAAACGAAGCTGCGCAGTACAGCTGTTTACGGCGGAGTAAGCATTCATAACCAGATCAACAGACTGCACGGTAATGTGGAAATTATCTCCGCCTGCCCCGGCCGTTTACTTGATCACATCGAACGCGGCACCGTTGATTTGTCCCATGTGGAAGTTTTGGTACTCGATGAGGCGGATCATATGTTTGATATGGGCTTTCTGCCGGATGTTCGAAGAATCGTAAAACATCTTCCCGAAAAACGACAGACCTTGCTTTTTTCCGCGACAATGCCCGACGATGTGCGTAAACTGGCCATGGATCTTCTACGCAATCCCGTAAATATTCAAATCGGCCACACAGCGCCGGTGATGACGGTGGCACATAGATTTTACCCTGTCCAGATGGGCACTAAAACAGCATTGCTCAAAGATATTCTGGACAAGACCGAAATGGAATCAGTTCTGGTTTTTACGCGGACAAAATCAAGGGCAAAAAGTTTAGCTCTGCAGTTGGATAGATCGGGACACAAAGTCATTTCACTGCATGGAAATCTCACCCAGCAGAAACGCAAACAAGCGCTGGACGGTTTCCGTGATGGCCGTTACGAAATCATGGTTGCCACCGATATTGCCGCCCGTGGTATTGACGTGACACGCATATCGCATGTCATTAATTATGATATGCCTTCCACCACGGATGCCTATACTCATCGCATCGGCAGAACAGGGCGCGCCTCGAAAACCGGTGACGCTTTTACCTTTGTGACCGGAGACGACATGGGCCTCGCGCATTCCCTCAAAAGAATACTCGGAGAAAAATTGCAATATCATAATGTAGATGGATTAACTTCCGAGATACACAATAGCTCATCTAAGAAAAATACGGTTGATATGAAATCCATCAACAGAAGAAAATCATTTGCTCCTCATATGCAAACCAGAAGAAAACCGAAACAGCGTTCCTTCGGCAATGCTAACCGGTCATCTTGGTCACAGCGCTCGCAATCCGCGGCTTAAAAAATTTGAGCAGGATAATTTCTAAGCAATCGATATTTTAATGCTAACTAAGCAGAAGATACTCTGTTGTTCTGTGACATCAAGCTTGGTCAAAGGTTAAGCCTACTTTGTCAATCCTATTTAGCAAAACCCGGTTTTTATGCTGATATTTCTTTAATTATTTTGTGTTGATTGAGCCCTATAATAAACCTCACTTGTGTCAGAATAGCACCTTGCGCCGGAATGGACATAACATTGGCATTGAATTTTGTAACGATTTAATGTATTAAAAGCGAAACGTTTATAAGACATTTTTCGTTCCACCATATTTGTTATTTTTCTTTTTTCACGATGTCCCTGTTTTAATTTTTTGTTTTCAAAAGGCAAACAGTTGCTGATAATTTTTGGTTCGGTAGCAGATTTGTACTGTATTTATTATACAGCTTACCAAACCAAACAAATAAACGCGTCCCGTAAACAAAATATACCCGGCTATAGACGGCTTTTCATCCAGTGAGGAGGTTCAAGCATTGAAGTTAAACGATAAAAAAGCTTTAGCGACATTGCCGGGCTTGAAAAAATCTTTTCCCGGCGGCGCTTTCGGAAAAAAACAATCCACTGATGAATTACCGCTGCGCTCGGAACTGCTAAGCTCCGAACAGATGAAACAGCGCGGCAAAGCGCTGGCGCATGTGCATAAATTGACTCGTGCCAGGGCTTCGGAACAGCTTCTGACACGGCTTCATAACAACGAAGATGTTCTGATTAAAACATGCAACCAGCTGACAGATGCGGTTAAAGATAACAGCACAATAGCTCCTGCCGAAGAATGGCTTCTGGATAACTTTTACTTAATTGAAGAGCATATTCGTCTGGCTAAAAGACACCTGTCCAAAGGCTATAGCCGGGGATTGCCGCGTCTGCAAAACGGGCCATCGGCCGGGCTCCCCCGTGTATATGATATTGCCCTTGAGACAATCTCTCACGGTGATGGACGGGTGGATATGGAAAGTCTCATTAACTTTGTTACGGCCTACCAGACAATAACCCCTCTGAAATTGGGCGAGTTGTGGGCAATTCCGATTATGTTGCGGCTGGCGCTGATCGAAAATCTAAGGCGCATTGGAACGCGAATTACCGCTGGCATTGCCTACAGGGAGCGCGCCGATTATTGGGCGAACCAGATGGCCAATATCGCGAGGAGCGATCCTAAAAGCCTCGTTTTGGTAATTGCCGACATGGCACGGTCCGATCAACCGATGACAAGTTCATTTGTCGCGGAATTTACGCGCCGTTTGCAAGGACAAAGTCCGGCGCTGGCTCTGCCCATCACCTGGATTGAGCAGCGGCTTGCCGAGTCTCATTTGACGATTGAACAGCTGGTCCGCTCCGAAAATCAGCAACAGGCCGCCGACCAGGTATCTGTGAGTAACAGTATCGGCAGCCTGAGGTTTCTGACATCCATGAACTGGCATGAGTTTGTGGAGACAATGAGCGTTGTTGAACAGACTCTTCGTGAAGACCCATGTGATGTCTATATCAAAATGGATTTTACCACCAGAGACCGTTATCGTCACGCCGTGGAAAAAATAGCAAAAAAAAGCCGCCTCTCCGAAAGTGACGTGGCGCGTTTAGCCATTGATTTATCACGCCAAGCCTCATCCGCGTGCAGAAATGGCGATCGGGAGACTCATGTTGGTTTTTATCTAATCGACAAGGGATTGCCCAAGCTTGAACAAAGGGCTCAGGTACGCAAACTCATCGCTGAGTCCATCCGTCAAATCTTTTCCAGGTTTCCGTTGTTCACATATCTTTCGGCCATCATGGCCATCACTCTCATCACGGCTTTCGGCTTACTTCTAAAAGTTCAAAACCATAGTTTGCACGGCTGGATACTTGTGCCTATCGCTGTTATTTTTATTCTGGGCGCAAGCAGTCTCGCCGTAGCTCTGATCAACTGGCTGGCTACGCTTTTCGCCCATCCTTATCTGCTGCCGCGCATGGATTTTTCCAGGGAAATTCCTACGGAATCAAGCACGCTGGTGGTAATCCCGACTATGCTTTCGTCCGCTCAAAACGTAGAAGCCCTGGTTGAATCACTGGAAATAAGATTTTTGGCCAATCGGGATAACAATCTGCATTTTGCCCTGCTAACCGACTTCCTCGATGCCCATGAAGAAAAAACTTCCACGGACGATGAGCTGATTCAGTTGGCTCAAAAGAGGATTGAAGAACTAAATGATAAGTATAGGGACACAAAAGGAGGAACTTTCTTTCTCTTCCATCGTCCGCGTAGCTGGAATCCCGAGGAGCAAATTTGGATGGGTTATGAGCGCAAGCGTGGAAAGATCGCCCAGCTGAACGCTTTTCTGCGCGGCGGCGCAAAAGATTGTTTCTCTCACGTCATTGGTATTCCAGAAATATTATCTAATGTGAAGTACGTCATTACGCTAGATACGGATACTCAACTTCCTCGCGATTCCGCGCAGCAATTCGTGGGGGCGATGGCCCATCCGCTGAATCGTCCACGTTATGATGAAGCGCGGCAACGCGTTTGTGAAGGTTACGGCATTCTTCAGCCGCGTATCGCCGAAACCTTATCGGGTGACGGCAAATCTTGGTACGCGCGCCTCTGGGGGGGTGAAACCGGCTTTGACCCTTATACGCGCGTTGTTTCCAATATCTACCAGGATGTTTTTGGTGAAGGTTCATACATAGGTAAAGGCATTTATGATGTCGATGCGTTTGAGCAGGCTCTGGGTGGCCGCTTCCCGGAAAACCGGATACTCAGCCATGATCTGATAGAAGGTTGTTATGCGCGTTCGGGCTTGCTTTCTGATGTTCAGCTATACGAGGAATACCCCTCTCAATACCACGTAGATGTGAACCGCAGACATCGCTGGATTCGCGGAGACTGGCAAATTGCCAGTTGGCTGAGATCGGCCGTGCCCACCGCAGACGGCAGACAGCAGAAAAATAAAATATCCTGGCTTTCCCAGTGGAAGATTTTCGACAACCTCCGGCGCTCTCTGGTTCCCGCGGCTTTGACCTTGATGTTAATTATGGGATGGGCCATCATTTCTCCGGTTTGGTTATGGACAATATTGGTGATCGGCATTCTTCTTATTCCTCCCGCGGGCGAAATACTTCTGGAACTGTTCCGCAAGCCGGGAGATGTCTTATGGAACCAACACTTTTTCACAGCACTGCGTCAGGCCCGCAGGCACTTTGTTCAGACTTTGTACACCCTCGTTTGCCTTCCCTATGAAGCATTTTTTAGCCTGGACGCGATTGCGCGTACTCTCTGGCGAATGCACGTTTCACATAAGCGGCTGCTGGAGTGGAATCCTTCCGGAAATTTGGCGAGCCGCAACCTGAATACCTTTGCCGCTTCCTGCCGGTCGATGTGGATAGCTCCTTTACTTTCTTTAGCGCTATTTATTTATCTCATGATGGCCAGACCCGGCGCTCTTGGCGCGGCTTTGTTTGTCCTGGTTCTGTGGTTTCTATCTCCCGGGGTTACGTGGTGGGTCAGCAGGCCAATTGCGTCCGGTGTTATAAAACTTAAAGAAGAGCAAATGATTTTTCTGAGAAAAATTGCCCGTAAAACCTGGGCGTTCTTCGAAACATTTGTCGGGCCCGATGATAATTGGCTGCCGCCGGATAACTATCAGGAACATCCGGCTGCCGTCATCGCGCATCGCACATCGCCGACAAACATGGGACTGGCCTTGCTTGCAAATTTATCCGCGTATGATTTTGGTTATATTTCGCTGGGAGACTTAATCGAACGCACCACCGATGCCTTCCATACGATGGGGAAATTGCAGCGCTATCGTGGTCACTTTTATAACTGGTACGACACACAAAGCCTAGCCACACTGCGGCCTCATTACATATCCACCGTGGATAGTGGAAATCTCAGCGGTCACTTATTAACGTTACGGCGGGGACTTATTGAGCTTCCCGATCAGAAGATTTGCGGATTTCAATGGTTTAACGGCATTGGCGACACTATTACTGTTCTGGCTGAAGTTGCGGGAGCGGGAGCGCCAAAACAGCTTGCCGATTTTCAAAAATATCTGTCCTCATTGCCGGATCCCGATAAAAATATGATTAAGCCATTGCGACGGCGCCTCGAAGATCTGGCAAACGCCTCAATTGATCTTGCCCGCGCCTTTGACACAAACAACGATAGTGATGCCTTGTGGTGGGTAAAAACTCTGGTGCATCAATGTTCCGATGCCTTGGAAGAAATTTCTTTTTTCTGTCCGTGGATTACACTTACACCCCCTTCAGCCAGGCTAAGCGAGTTTCTTGAAACTATGGAAATTCCCACGTTACGGGAATTGATAACATCAAAAAAGAAATTAAAAAACGTAATCGAAAGCATGCTTAGCATCAACGCAACTGCCGAAGAGAAAGCGTGGTTTTCCGATTTTCGCCGGATGATCAAGGAAGGCTCTCAGCGCGCCTTGGAAAGAATAACGGCAATTGACCGCTTGGCAGCACAAGCAAATGACTTTGCTGATATGGATTATAGTTTTCTTTATGATAAAGGAAGTCATCTGTTGACTATTGGCTATAACACCACTGAGCGCCGCCGGGACGCAAGTTACTATGACCTCTTGGCTTCAGAGGCCAGATTTTGCAGTTTTATCGGTATCGCGCAGGGACAGTTGCCTCAGGAAAACTGGTTTGCCCTGGGACGCCTGCTGACAAATCCGGGGAGATATCCGGTTCTTCTTTCCTGGGACGGTTCAATGTTCGAATATCTTATGCCGCTTTTGGTGATGCCCACTTATGAAAGCACACTGTTGGATCAGACATACACGGCGGCTGTCCGCAGGCAGATTGACTATGGAAAAAGCCGTGGCGTGCCTTGGGGCATTTCCGAATCCGGTTACAGTACAATAGATGTCCATCAAAACTACCAGTATCGTGCCTTTGGTGTTCCGGGGCTCGGCCTCAAACGAGGACTTTCCGATGATCTGGTTGTCGCGCCGTATGCTTCAGCTCTGGCGTTGATGGTCGCGCCGGAAGAAGCCTGCCTGAATTTGCAGCAGCTGGCCAGAGAGGGCATGGAAGGGCCATATGGTTTTTACGAAGCGATAGATTACACTTCTTCGCGTCTGCCTCGCGGTAAATCGAGTGTTGTGGTCAAATCCTTCATGGCTCATCACCAGGGCATGAGTTTGCTGGCCTTGTCCCATCTGCTGCTTGATTGTCCGATGCAAAAACGTTTCGCGTCCGAGCCGATGTTTCAATCAACCATGCTGCTGCTACAGGAGCGTATTCCCCGGGCGGTGGCCTTCTACCGGCAGATCTCCGAGGACGCTACCATACGTAAAGCTACAATCACTCAGGAGTTTCCGGCGCGCATATTTAACACTCCCCATACACCAGTACCGAAGGTGCAATTATTGTCCAATGGAAGATACCATGTGATGATCACCAACGCGGGGGGTGGATACAGCCGCTGGAACAATCTGGCCGTCACACGCTGGCGTGAAGACTCTACCCGCGATAATTGGGGAACATTCTGTTATATTCGCGATACGACCAATGGAGAGTTTTGGTCAACAGCTTATCAACCAACTCTGAAACAGCCGGAAAGATATGAAGCAATTTTCTCTGACGCCAGAGTTGAGTTTCGGCGTCGCGATCATGAAATCGACACACACACTCAAATAGCCGTATCCCCCGAGGATGATATTGAACTGCGCCGTGTTCGCATCACCAACCGTTCGCGAAAGCCAAGAGATCTGGATATAACCAGTTACGCGGAAATTGTTCTGGCGGAGCCCGCAGCTGACGCGCTGCATCCCGCGTTCGCCAATCTTTTTGTTCAGACGGAAATCATCCGTGAACGCCAGACAATTCTCTGCACAAGAAGGCCGCGTTCAAAAGATGAACCTTCGCGCTGGATGTTTCACCTGATGGCCTTGCACGGTAAACCAAACAAGGATGTTTCCTATGAAACGGATCGCTTAAAGTTTATCGGCCGTGGAAATACTTTGGCCGATCCTCAGGCGATGCGTTGGTCTGAAAATATTTTAGAAACGCTTTCGAATACTCAAGGCTCCGTTCTCGATCCCATAGCGGCGATACGTTGCCGCGTTAAGCTGGACGCGGGAGAATCGGTGATGATTGATATTGTTTCCGGTATCAGTGAAACCCGGGAGCAGGCGCTTGGCCTTTCCGAAAAATATCACGATCAGCGTCTTGCTGATCGTGTTTTTGATCTGGCGTGGACCCACAGCCAGGTAGTCTTGCATCAAATCAATGCCTCGGAAGCCGACGCTCAACTTTACGGACAATTGGCCGGTTGCGTCATTTACGGCAATGCATCACTGCGCGCTGATCAGAAAATAATCATCAAAAACCGTCGAGGGCAATCTGGTTTATGGGGTTACGCCATTTCCGGAGATTTGCCCATTGTATTGCTCCAGATCGGTGACCACGCAAACATCGAACTTGTGCGTCAACTCGAACAGGCGCACGCGTACTGGCGCTTAAAAGGCCTGGCGGTGGATTTAATGATTTGGAATGAAGATAATGCAATCTACAGACAATTCCTCCACGACCAGATAAAAGACATGATTACAGCAGGGAGGGAAGCAAAAGTTGTAGATAAGCCAGGTGGCATATTTCTCCGGCCCGGTGATCAGATATCCAATGAAGACAGGATTCTTCTGCAAACTGTTGCCCGTATAGTAATCAAGGATAACTGGGGAACTCTGGCGGAGCAAATCAGCCGCCGTTCTCTTAGAGAAACAGTTGTTCCGCGTTTCAAACCGACTCGCGCGCAATATACGGGAATCCGGAAGACAGAGGAAATTCCTTCATCCCCTCTGCTTTTCGAAAACGGACTGGGCGGATTTACACCCGACGGGCGTGAATATGTCATCACGACAAAACCGGGTCAGGTGACACCGGCACCCTGGGCGAATGTATTGGCTAACCCGCACTTTGGAACAGTTGTTTCAGAGAGCGGGTCTGCTTCAACATGGAAGGAGAATGCTCATGAGTTCCGCCTGACACCCTGGTACAACGATCCCGTAAGCGATCTCAGTGGAGAAGCATTCTATATACGTGATGAAGAAACTGGTCATTTCTGGTCGCCCGCGCCCCTGCCCTGCCGCTCGGCAATACCCTACATCAGCCGGCATGGATTCGGTTATAGTGTTTTCGAACATACGGAAGAAGGAATTCGATCAGAACTGTGGATCTATGTGGCCATCGACGCGCCGGTTAAATTTACCGTATTAAAATTGCGCAATGATTCGGGCCGATCCCGCAGCCTGTCGGTAACAGGTTACGTGGAGTGGGTACTCGGTGATTTGCGGTCCAAAACAATGATGCATGTGACCACCGAAGTCGATACGGGAAGCGGAGCGCTTTTCGCGCGCAACGCTTACAACGCGGAATTTGCCGACCGGGTGGTTTTCTTTGATGTAGACGATAAAAATCGCACCATCACCGGAGACAGAACGGAGTTTATCGGGCGCAATGGCGCGCTTTCTGCTCCTGCGGCAATGACGCGGACACAACTTTCCGGCAAAGTTGGCGCGGCTCTGGATCCGTGCGGCGCCATCCAAGTTAATTTGGAATTAGACACCGGGCAAGTTCAGGAAACAATCTTCAGGCTGGGTGTTACCGGAAGAAGGGGCGCGGATGATGCCAGCAACACAGTCAAAAGTTTTAGAGGATCAACCATCGCGCAAGGCGTTCTGGAGGCGGTGCAGGAATACTGGCGCAAGACTCTGGGTATCATACAAATAGAAACTCCGGATGTGTCTGTGAATGTGCTGGCCAATGGCTGGCTTTTATACCAGACGATCGCCTGCCGTCTTTGGGCGCGTAACGGTTATTACCAGTCCGGCGGCGCCTTCGGATTCCGTGACCAGCTACAGGATACCATGGCGCTTGTTTATGCCGTGCCTGCTCTTGTCCGTCAGCACCTGCTTTTGTGCGCGAGCCGTCAATTTCAGGATGGCGATGCCCAGCATTGGTGGCATCCGCCTTCAGGAAGGGGAGTGCGCACACGATGTTCTGATGATTATCTGTGGCTGCCTTTGGCCGTGAGTCGCTATATTATCACTACCGGTGATTTGAGCATTTTGGATGAACTCGTCAGATTTATTGATGGCCGCCAGGTAAGAGAAGACGAGGATTCTTATTACGATCTGCCGGGTATTGCTGATGAAACAGCTAGTTTATACGATCACTGCGCGCGAGCGATTAAAAAAGGTCTAAGATTCGGCAGTCATGGCCTGCCGCTGATGGGCACAGGCGATTGGAATGACGGTATGAATAAGGTGGGAGAAGGAGGCCAAGGCGAAAGTGTCTGGATGGGCTTTTTCCTTTACGAAATATTAATTAAGTTTGCCGAAATCGCCCGTCTTAAAAGTGACATGGCTTTTGCCGAGTTGTGCCATAGCCAGGCAAGCAAGTTGCGGCAAAGCATTGAGCGCGAAGGTTGGGACGGCCAGTGGTACCGCCGCGCCTATTTCGATGACGGATCTTTATTGGGATCGGCAACAAACATGGAATGCCGTATTGACTCGATTGCGCAAAGCTGGTCTGTTCTATCGGGAGCCGGTACTCCTGAACGAATGCGGCAAGCTATGGAATCCGTAGATTTGCTTCTGGTTCACCGGGATAAAAAACTGATCCAATTGCTTGACCCGCCATTTGATAAAGCTGAAATGGAACCAGGCTATATTAAAGGTTATGTACCCGGCGTGAGAGAAAATGGCGGCCAGTACACACACGCGGCCATCTGGGCGGCCATGGCCTTTGCGGCGCTTGGCGACCATCAGCGCCTGTGGGATCTATTGTCCATAATCAATCCGATCAATCACGGGCTATCGCCAGCGCAAGTCGCTATCTATAAAGTTGAGCCTTATGTTGTTGCTTCCGACGTTTATGCTGTTTCGCCGCATGTCGGCCGCGGCGGTTGGACATGGTTTACCGGTTCCGCAGCCTGGATGTACCGGCTAATCCTGGAATCACTTTTGGGACTCTCGATCAATATGGATAAAATGAGTTTTAAGCCCTGCCTTCCCGCCCATTGGAATGAGTTCACAATTCTTTATACGTTTAGAGAGACTTCTTACAAAATTACTGTGCGGCAAACAGATGACAGCGACGAAGAAACGAGTGTCACCCTGGACGGCTTCGCGAGACCCGACCGGACAATTCAACTGATTAATGATCGGCAAGAACATTTGGTCGAGGTAAAAATACCAGCCGCGGGCATGGATCAAAGTATATCGCTATCAGAATAAAGGGTTCTTTTTTTCATTTAAAAATTTAAATATTTTTACTACGCCAAGGAAGAAAATTATGAAAATGAAAATAGCCATACTAACAGGCGGAGGGGACTGTCCGGGACTCAACGGCGCTATCAAATGGGTAACGAAAAGCGCGCTCGATCCGAAAATTGCGGCCAATCGTTCCATGTCTTTTGAAGTTCTTGGCATTGCTGACGGCTGGAAAGGCATTGTCGATGTTGATCCCGATGATCCGAGAAGCTGCGAGAAGTACATCAAACATTTAGACGAAGAGATCGTCCGGACATGGGATCGTTACGGAGGAACAAACCTGGGAACGTCGCGAACAAATCCCTTTAATCCCCAAAATGACCGTTCGGCAAAACTAATCAATAATATAAAAAAGTTGGAAATTGACGCGCTGGTTGTCATCGGCGGCGAAGATACCCTGGGTGTCGCCTATAAATTACATAAGTTGGGTATCAAAACGGTGGGTATCCCCAAGACAATCGACAATGATCTTATGGGAACTGAATATTCACTGGGTTTTGACACCGCGGTTAACGTTATCATGGAAGAAATCGACCGGTTGAGAACAACTGCCGGCTCCCATGGCCGTATTTTTGTTGTGGAAACAATGGGACGCCATGCCGGCTGGCTTGCTCTCCACGGCGGCGAATGCAGCGGCGCGTATATTATTCTTATCCCCGAATATCCGTTTGACATGGAACGCGTATGTGAACTTTTGCGGCAGCGGCATGGCCGTGAAATCAACTATTCCATCATTGTGGTTACCGAAGCGGCCAAGCCCGCGGGAGGGCGGGAATGTCTCAAAGATAGTTGCGTTGATGATTTCGGGCATGAATCGATTGGCGGAATTGCTAGTTACGTGGCCTCTGAAATTCAAAGCAAAACCGGGTTTGAATCACGCCATATCATCCTGAGCCATCTCCAGCGCGGCGGAACACCTTCCGCCTACGATCGCCTGATGGCAAGAAGGTTTGGTATCGCCGCCGTTGACATGATTATCAATGAGGATTTCGGGCGCATGGTCTCCTGGGTGCGCGGAGAAATTACCGGTGTTCCCCTTAAAGAAATTATCGATAAGCTAAAATTAGTCGATGTAGAAAAATATTACGATACAGAAAGGTACAACGGACGCAGAACTATGCGTTAAAGCTAATTCAAAATCACAGCGCCCGCAATCTGCGGCTTAAAATAGTTTGAGCAAGATAATTTCAAAGCGTGTAATACTTTTAATGCTAATGAAATAAGATGTTTTCATATAACGCATTATAAGCGGCCCGGTTTTTCGCGGCCGCTTTTTTTGCTAGGTGATACTCTCTCCAGATAGATGATTTTCTGCCCTTATCCAATTTTCTACCGCTGGAGGCAGTTCACAAAAGCCATGCTTATATTCAAAAATTTCATCTGCCACATTATTTGGGACTAAACCATTTTTTGATACAAACGCTCCCTTAAAATATCCGGAGGCAGAAAGCCGTCCATCTACCTTCCGAAATTCAAACTTAAAATAATTCCAATAATCATCCCACGCTTTCAACTTCATGGTAAGTGTACACTGCTCAAACAACGACAAACTATTACGGTATGTTACGATTAGTCCTCCTATCATTGGTCTGAATCCATTTCTAATAGCTCGGACTAAAACACCGCTTCTTAGAAAGAGATCAATGCTTCCTAAATCAAGGATGGTTAAATAACGACCATTATTTAAATGGCGATTTATATCCAAATCATTGGGGAAAATACGAAGTTTAAGAACTACTTCATCAGAAAAATTGATCTTTGGCCTGAAAAATGATCGAATTATTGTCCAGATTAATCTAAAATATAAATTCATTTCAATACCTCCATGAAAGCACTAACAAAAAAATCAGCCGGAGCGCTGCGCGGTCGTTAAATATTTTGTGTTTACTTGGTGCGGCAAT
Organism: Syntrophaceae bacterium; assembly: GCA_016928765.1. Classification (GTDB taxonomy): domain Bacteria; phylum Desulfobacterota; class Syntrophia; order Syntrophales; family Smithellaceae; genus UBA4810. The sequence goes on along the minus strand of JAFGKC010000036.1, from coordinate 21,756 downwards.
TCTTCAATAAATAATAACCCCTTTACGCGGAACGCTTTCCAGCGCCGGGCTGGCTTCCGCTTTTTCCATAGCGCTGATTAGCTCGGCGTTGAGCTTCTCTATCATCTCGCGAAAATGGGGATGTGTAAAAATATAGAATTCTTCTTCTTTCAGCCCTTCCAAAACGCGGTTGGCAACAATATCCGTGTCAATGCCGGTAACCACCAGCTCTTTATTGAATGCCCGTTTTGGCTTCTCCTTGACCAGATCATCAAAACTTACCGGCCCACCGTAGCGCGCCTGGCGGTTGCGCATGCTGTCATAGATGCGGGATTTAACAAACGCCGGACACAAAACCGAAACCACAATGCCGTCTTTTTGGAGTTCGGAGCGCCAGGATTCAGAGATACTCACGGCGGCCGCTTTACTCGCGCAGTAGGCACCGGCATAAGACACGCCCTGAATTCCGGCCATGGAAGCGACATTCAGAATATATCCGCCTTCGCCATGGGCTTTCAAAAGAGGGATGAACACCTCGCCACCGAAAACAAGCCCCATTACATTTACATCCAGCACCCAACGCCAGTTGTTTTCCCCGATGGTGTGATGCGCGCCGTTTGGGCCCACACCGGCATTGCCGACCAGCATATGCACTTTGCCGAATGCTTCAACCGTCTTTTGGGCGGCGGCAATCCACTCTTCTTTCAGCGTGACATCCAGGGGAACGCCTTGTACTTTCAGACCTTCGGCCTGAAGTGTTTTGACAGCCGAATTCAGCATTTTCGTGTCGATATCTGAGAGCATCACGTTCATGCCCTGTTTGGCCAGCATCTGGCCGATAAAATATCCGATTCCTTCCGCTCCGCCGGTCACGAAAGCGGTCTTGCCTTTAAAGTCTTTCATTTTTTCTCCTGTAGATTTAAAATAAAACAATAATATTTTGATGCTGGATTTTGTTCATCTTGGCTGGCCAGCTCCACAGTCAGCTAAATGAGTCAAAGCAAGCAATCGACGTTGCCCATACCAGATTTGTAAATGCGTTGTCAATCGGGGTAGACTTTACCATTCGCGGGAATGGCTTTTTATCCTTTGTGGCGAAATACCTGCTGTGAACGAAAAATTTATCCGGAGCGTCACGTGATCCGCTAGATCTACTTATTAGATGTTGATTAAAAGAATTGCAGGGTAGAAAAATCTATGCTTCCCCTTTGAGGGGCTTTCTTGTTTATATACAAATTATAACTTATTTTGTATTTATACCTACTGCCCCATCTGTTATTATCCATCTCATATTCTAAGCTGTTAATTCTTCCTTCATCTACGCCAAATATTTTTAATATTTTTTCTGGCAGCAGAAATTGAGAAAATTTTTGTTTAGCTTTCTCCGATATGTTGTTGAATATGAATGTTAGACATGTATATCCCGGCTTATCCGTTGGAAGTGATGAAGCTAAAAAAGGATAATTCCAGTTTTTTATAATTAGATATTCTGTGGGAAAGAATATATCTAATACTATGTCGTCAAAAGCAATTTCGCTCTTATTTTGTATTTCAAATATTAGAGAATACTTATGGTAGAGTTGGGTTTGCTCAATAATTTTATAGTCGATCTTAATACTTGCTGGATGAGTATATACTGAACTAGCTTTCTCTAGTTCAGTATATCTAACCGCCTCTTCTTCCGTAAAATCCAATTGAGTTACTGTTATATTTACATTTTTGCAGAGCGCATCTATTGTTTGAAAAAATTCTTGTTTTGTAAAAAACTCCTTTCCTTGCACAACTAAAATGAGTGGGCCGCCGAATACATTTGCTGAAATATTCGTGAAAAGAGGGTGAACTTTTCCAGTTTTAGCCCAGACTGAGGCCGATTCCCACCATAGCCATGGAGTATCCTTGCTCTTATAAGAACAAATAGGAATAATTGCATCAGCATTTCTTAATTTTTCATTTAACATAGTTTTTAAAGGATCTGCTCCTGATGATATATCCCGTTTCGCCACAAACACTTCTATTTTATTACCTGATACTCGTAGTAGAAAATTTTTGACAAAATCAGCCAAATCTAATTCATCGCCAGCATAACTAATAAAAACAAGTGGTCTATTCATAATAATTTATTTATTTTCTCATCTAACAAAAAAATTAGCCGGAGCGCAGCGATCGGCCGGATTGCCCTTGTTGGGCAACTATTTATTTTGATCAAATTCAAACATAAGAATATTCATTGCTTTTTCTCATTGTTCCAGATTTTAACTCCTGGTCCAGAAGACCCTGGGAATTGGAAGCCCATATGAGTTACAGTGTTTATCACCTCACATGCTAAACTGGCCGCATGCAATTGCACCTGATTGAGAAATGCACAATCCACCTTAGTATCAAAGATTTCCATTTGGCGGTTTACAAACAATGGCAGAGAGGCGCCGGAATCATCAGGAGGTCCCCATGATCCGTGGCATAATAGATTTCGCATTTCCGCAGCCTTTTTTAAATCCACCAACAGTTCATCTAGGTTATTTATTTTTGATTTTGGATGTTCGCGAACTGCTTTACCAAAACTATCTATAAGACCTCCAAGCTGGTCATACAGTGCTCGCTCCAGTTTTGGGAGCCATTTTTCATAGGCAATTTTTATCTCATTTTCTTCGTAAGGTCGTGTGCCCGATAAAGCAAATATGGCCTTACCTAACACTTCCTCAAGAAATCCAAATGTACCAACGGCCCGACCTAAACTTTCCCAAAACTCCGATTGATGCCGATGTGTAGGAAATTTTTCAGGCAATTGCTCTTGAGCTATTACGAATCTATTAATTTTATTTTCAACCATGTTGCACATTACCTTATTTAGCTACCAAACAATTAATATACCCAATCGGTATTTTCCGATTTTCAATACAATCTTACTTCATTTAGCAAATCACCTTTTTTTCTTACCTTTAGTTTCCAGCGCCAGTTTCAGCACTTCCAGCATATCTTCGACAAAATGAAATTTGATGCTTTTTTGCACATCGCGAGGAATGTCTTCCAAATCCTTTTTATTCCATGCGGGTAAAATTATGGTTTTGATCCCCGCGCGGTAAGCGGCAAGCACCTTTTCCTTGATGCCGCCTACGGGAAGCACCGCGCCGCGCAGGGTGATTTCACCTGTCATCGCCAAATTCTTTTTTATCTTACGGTTGGTCAAAAGCGAAGTCAGAGCGGTGAGCATGGTCACGCCTGCCGAAGGGCCATCTTTGGGGATCGCGCCCGCGGGAACATGGATGTGAATATCCAAATCCTCAAAGAAATTAGCCGCGACACCCAGCGCCTTGGAATTGGTGCGGATAAAGCTCAAAGCCGCGGCGGCAGATTCTTTCATCACGTCACCCAACTGACCGGTCAAAGTTAAGCTCTTCTTGCCTTTCATGGCGGTCGCTTCAATGAACAATAAATCGCCGCCCACGGGCGTCCAGGCAAGCCCTATGGCAATGCCGGGTTTGGATATGCGCGCGTCAAAATCCGTCATAACGCGCACCGGCCCAAGATATTTGTGTAATTCTTTTGGTGTTACTATTTTCGATTCGGTTTTTTCTTCGGCAATTTCCGAGGCGACACCGCGGCAGACATTAGCGATTTCCCGCTCGAGATTTCTCACGCCCGCTTCTCTGGTGTAGCCTTTAATAATGCTTTCGAGAGCAGCGCTGTTGATTTTGAGCTGCTCAGGCTTAAGGCCGTTTTCGGTCAACTGCCGGGGAATCAAATATCTTTCAGCTATTTTAACTTTTTCCACCTGCGTGTAACCGGTGAGTTCTATTACTTCGAGCCTGTCGAGCAGAGCCGGTGGAATCGTATCCAGAATATTGGCCGTAGTGATAAACATCACATGCGAAAGATCGAACGGCACATCCAAATAATGATCGGAAAAAGAATTATTCTGCTGGGGATCAAGCACTTCCAAAAGCGCCGAAGATGGATCGCCGCGAAAATCAGAGCCGACCTTGTCGATCTCGTCGAGCATAAAAACAGGATTGTTCGATTCCGCGCGCCGCAATCCCTGAATAACGCGGCCGGGCAAAGCGCCGATATACGTGCGGCGATGGCCGCGGATTTCCGCCTCGTCGCGCACGCCGCCCATAGAGATGCGCACGAATTTTCTCTCCAGCGCCCGCGCGATGGAATGCCCCAGAGAAGTTTTTCCCGTACCCGGAGGGCCAACAAAACATAAAATCGGCCCTTTGGAATCCGGCTTTAACTTGCGTACGGCAAGGTATTCGATAATGCGTTTTTTAGCTTTTTCCAGCCCATAATGGTCTTCATCCAGGACTTCCCGCGCTTTTTTGATATCAAGATTGTCCGGAGTGGATTCGTTCCAAGGCAGGGCGGTAATCCAATCCAGATAAGTGGATGATACCGTGTATTCCGCGGAAGCGGGATTCATGCGCGAGAGCCGCTCCAACTCGCGCAGCGCTTCTTTCTTGGCTTCTTCGGGCACCTTTTTCTCTTCAATCTTTTTGCGGTATTCCTCTGTTTCCACTGCATTTTCATCCGCTTCGCCCAGCTCCTGCTTAATCGCTTTGAGCTGCTGGCGCAGATAATATTCGTGCTGGCTTTTATCCATATCATCTTTGACTTTGGTCTGGATTTTGTTGCCCAGCTCCAGAACTTCCATCTGATGATTGACCATGCGGGTCAATTCTTTCAGGCGCGTCTTTACATCAAGGCTGTCGAGTATTTTCTGCTTTTCCTCAACCGGAGCGTTAATAATGGACGCAATCAAATCCGCGAGCGTCCCCGCTTCCGTAATCGATTTGGCCATCGGCCCGAATTCCGGTGGAAGGAAAGGAGAAAGCTTAAGAATTCTGTCGAACAAAACCAGCAGATTGGCCATCAGCGCTTCTGTTTCAATATCTTTGGCTTCCGCGTCCTCAATTACTTTGATGCGCGCCTGCTGGTAGGGTTTGCCTTCCACCAACTCCACAATCTGAAAACGGCTGATACCCTGCAAAAGCATCTGCGTTTTGTTTTCCGCCGTTTTGGCCATGCGTAAAATTACGGAACATGTCCCGGTGTTGTGCAAATCTTCCATCTTATAACGATCGTCTTCGCCCGTAAGTTCCCGCTTCGACATAATCAGGCCGACCAGCCTGTCCTTGGTCATGGCCTCATCAACAAGCAAGGCGTAATGCCCACCCGCCACTTCCAGCGGCGCCATCATTTTAGGGAAAACCAAAATGCTTTGCAGTGAAAGGATGGGAATTATTTCTGGTATCTTAAATTTTTTATCTTCTGTCTTTATTTGTTCAGCCATCAAATCCTCCGGTTAGGTCATCGCAAAAATAACGCCATAATTATTCCTCTGAGGTAACGGTAACGCGATGCGTCTTATTTACCGGTATTTTATTTACCCGGATCATCAAAACACCTTCGGCATAAGAAGCGACTGCGGATTCCGCGTCCACCATATCCGGCAATGTAATGTTTCTTTCAAAATAGCCGCGCGGAATTTCCGCCAGGCGATAGCGGATTTCCTGCTCTTCGGCGATAGATTTGCGCACCCCCGCTATTTTTATTCTCCGGTGATCAATCTCGATATGAAGCTCTTCTTTGTTCATGCCCGCTACCTCCGCCAGAACGATGATTTCCGCGGCGGACTCGTACACATCCACACTGGGGCGCCATACTGATTCATGGTATTTAAACAGCGGGCTGACCATATTAAAAACTTCATTAACCGCTTTTTGGAATTCGTCTTCGAGATTACTGACAAACTTTATTTTAATAAAATTCATTTCTCTCACCTATTAAATTGATAATATGAGACCTTTCCACAACTGCATAAAACCACCAATTATGTCATACCGGCGAAGGCCGGTATCCAGTATTATCAAGCATTTCCTAGATTCCGGCTTTCGCCGGAATGACGAATAGAGGAGTCTTGCAAATGTCTCAATATATTAAGTGCTCGCTTCAAAATATAGTGCTCCGCCACTGATTTGTAAAGACTATTTCAAAAATAACGTTTTCTTCGAATATATATAGAAAAGAAATAGCTGGCTAAAAAACCGTCTTTTTGCTATGGAAACGCGCTCAGATAAAGAAAGGTTCGGCCATCCCAGTTTAAAATTGGTTAAATTCCAGCCCATATCCACCGCGAAAACCAGTTAACAAAAGATGCCCTTTAGGAATGTAAAGTGATGAAAAAAGATCATATACGAAATATTGCCATAATTTCCCACGTCGATCACGGCAAAACCACACTGCTCAACGCCATGCTGAAGCAGACTGGAGTGTTTCGGATAAATCAGGCCGTTGAGGACCGCGTGATGGATTCTATGGATTTGGAAAAAGAACGCGGGATCACCATCATGGCCAAAAACACGGCCGTTGATTATAACGGCGTAAAAATCAATATTGTGGACACGCCCGGACACGCCGATTTCGGCGGCGAGGTGGAGCGGAGCCTCAACATGGTTGACGGCGCGATACTATTGGTTGATGCCAGTGAAGGACCGCTGCCGCAAACCCGTTTCGTTTTAAAAAAGGCGCTCGGTCTGCATCTGCCGATTATTTTAGTGATTAATAAAATTGACCGCTCGGACGCACGTATCGAAGAAGTAATCAACGATACCTACGACCTCTTTATAGATTTGGGCGCCGAAGAGAAACAAATAGAATTCCCTATTCTTTATACTAACGCCAAAATCGGCGTAAGCCATAAAAAACTTGGCGATGACAGTAACGATTTGCAGCCGCTCTTGCAGACAATCATTGAGCGTATACCCGCGCCGCAAGGAAATGATGAGGACATCCCGCAATTTCTGGTTACCAATCTGGATTATGATTCTTACATGGGACAAATTGCCGTAGGGCGACTACAAAGCGGCAAACTGGAAATGAATGTGAGCTACAGCCTCTGCACGCAGGAAAAAATAATTCCTAACGTTAAATTCTCCGCGCTTTATACTTTTTACGGCCTGACAAAAAAACCGGTTGAAAGCGTTGAGTCCGGCGACATTATCGCTTTATCCGGCGTGGAAAATGTCAGCATCGGTGATACCATATCGTCTCTGGACGAACCGCGCGCATTACCCCGCTTGCAGGTGGATGAGCCGACAGTATCGATGATTTTTTATGTCAATAACAGCCCCTTTGCCGGCAAGGAAGGAAAATATCTTACCTCGCGCCACTTGCTGGAGCGGCTGGAAAAAGAAGCACTGCGCAATGTCGCTATCCGAATAAAAAAGCTGGGAAGAACCGACGCCTTTGAAGTTTGCGGCCGCGGAGAATTGCAGATGGCGGTATTAGTGGAAACGATGCGCCGCGAAGGCTACGAATTAATGGTGTCACGCCCGCGGGTAATCACCCGGGAAGAAAAAGGTAAAACTTATGAGCCGGTGGAAAGGCTGTTTCTGGATATACCGGAAGAATTTGTGGGCAAAATCACTGAAAAACTCTCCATACGAAAAGGCCGCATGGAGAGCCTGGTTAATAAAGGATCGGGCAGAGTCAGCATGGAATTTTTGATTCCTTCGCGCGGCCTGATCGGTTTCCGCAGTCAGTTTTTGACCGATACCAAAGGCGGTGGCGTGATGAATTCATTATTGGAAGATTACGCGCCATGGTTTGGCGCGATACCGCAGCGCATGACGGGAGCATTGGTCTCCGACCGTGCAGGCCGCGTCACATCATACGCGAGTTTTGCAATGGAAGACCGCGGCGAAATGATTGTGGAAATAGGAACGGACGTTTACGCGGGCATGATTATAGGGGAGCGCAACCGCGCGAGCGACTTGAATGTGAACATCACCAAAGAAAAGAAGCTGACGAATATGCGGGCATCCTCTTCTGACGCGACAGTAATTTTAAGGCCGCCGCGCATTTTATCTCTGGATCAGGCCATCGAATTTATTGCCGAAGATGAACTTGTGGAAATTACCCCCAAAAGCGTTCGCCTGAGAAAAATGGAACTCGACGCGACCAAACGGCAGATGAAAAGCCGCAAAGACGATTAATATAAATTTTGTTATCCTGGTGAAAAAACCGTGCTGTAATCCTACTTTGTCATTGCGAGTCCGCCGTGGCGGACGTGGCAATCTAAATATATCATGATACTTACGAGATTGCTTCGCTCATTTCATTCGCTCGCAAAGACATTGTGACATCGGAGGTTAGAAAAACACAGGAGCCTGATTATAAATTATCAGCATAACAGATAAATAAAAATGATTACAGAACTTCAGAAAAATTTTTACCGCATAACTTCACGCATGCCTTACCGCTTAAGGCACGTGCACGCTTATCTTTTGGCTCAGGATAAAAACCTCGCGCTTTTTGACACAGGTTTAAATACGGATAGCGCGCTGGCGGCGCTCGAGAGCGATTTGCAAAGCGTCGGCCTCGACATCCAAAACATCCGGCAGATTTATCTGACGCATGTGCATACCGATCACTGCAGCATGGCAGGGCTCTTGCAGAAAATGACGGGCGCGAAAGTCTTTCTCTCCGCGCCGGCGTTTGATGAATATCAGCATTACCGCAAGTCAGACGAAGCGGTGGCGCAAGCCAGAAACTTTTACGCGAGCCACGGTATGACGCCCGCGGAAATAGACGCCATTATCGACGAGTTTGAAGATATCCGCGCCATTATCACGGAGTTTGGCGCTGACGATATTTTAAAAGATAAGCAGGTCTGCAAATTTGGCTCGACTCAATTTCAAGTAATTTCCACGCCGGGGCATGCCAACGGCCATATCTGTTTTTTCTTCCCTGAAGAGAAATTTCTTTTGGCGGGAGATCACATACTACCTTATATCGCTCCCAGCCTCACCCCTAATATATTTGACGATAATTACCAGCCGCTGAAAACTTATCTGGAATCGCTAGGCAAGATTGAAAATCTTGGCTGCGCGGAAATTCATCCAGGGCATGGCAATTCATTATCTTCTGTTGACGAAAGAATCGCCGAGATACGCGCGCATCACGAGCAGCGCAAAAACTATTTTTACGGTTTTTTAAACAGCGCACCTAAAACCGCTCGCGACGTCGCCCAGGAGATATTCGGCGAAGATCTGCCGGATTTTGAAAAATTTCTGGCACTCAACGAAACATTCGTGTATCTGCAGGAACTTAAAGCCGAAGGCAGGATATCGGAAGAAATGGAAAATAATGTTTTTGTCTATACGGCTTTCTGAGATGGGGTTAGCGTGAGTAAGCAACTGTTAAAAGAAATAGAACGGCGGCGCACTTTCGGGATTATCAGCCATCCCGACGCGGGCAAAACCACGCTGACGGAAAAGTTGTTGCTTTTCGGCGGGGCTATTCAAATGGCCGGCGCGGTCAAAGCCCGCAAAGCATCCAAGCACGCTTTGAGCGACTGGATGTCTATCGAAAAGGAACGCGGTATTTCCGTTACATCATCCGTCATGAAATTCGAATACGCGGATTGCGACATTAATCTTCTGGATACGCCCGGGCATCAAGATTTCTCCGAAGACACTTATCGGGTGCTCACTGCTGTGGACAGCGCGTTAATGGTAATCGACGGCGCAAAAGGCGTGGAGACGCAAACACAAAAATTAATGGAAGTCTGCCGTCTGCGCAACACGCCGATTATCACCTTTATTAATAAGCTTGACCGTGATTCCCTGCCCCCGCTTGAAATTCTCGCTGATATCGAAGATAAATTGCAGATTGAATGCTCGCCCCTATCCTGGCCTATCGGTATGGGCAAACGCTTCAAGGGTGTTTATAATCTTTACAACAAAAAATTGCATCTCTTCACTCCTGGGAAAGCCAAGCGTTCGGAAGATGGAGTTGTTATCAACGATTTATCCGATCCCCTGCTTGATGAATTATTGGAGAGTCAAGCCAACGAAATGCGGGATGAAATCGCCTTATTAGAAGGGGCGGCTAATCCCTTTGACATCAAAGAATATCTCAAGGCTGGCCAGACCCCGGTATTTTTCGGCAGCGCCATCAACAACTTCGGCGTCAAGGAACTTTTGGAGGCTTTTGTGGAAATCGCGCCGCCTCCTGTAGCCCGCCCCACTACAACAAGGCAAGTCAGCCCCGATGAAGATGATTTTTCCGGTTTTGTTTTTAAAATCCAAGCCAACATGGATCCGGCGCACCGCGACCGCATTGCTTTTTTGCGTATTTGTTCCGGTAAATTTGAGCGAGGCATGCGCGTCATCCATCACCGTATCGGCAAAGAAGTGTCTTTGGCCAATGCCACTATTTTTATGGCGCAGGACCGCACTAATGTTGAAGAAGCATACCCCGGCGATATCATCGGCCTGCATAATCACGGCACGATAAAAGTCGGTGACACTTTTACACAAAAAGAATTTTTAAAATTCACCGGCATTCCGCACTTCGCGCCGGAACATTTCTGCCGCGTGCGGCTAAAAGACCCGCTGCGCATGAAGCATTTGCAAAAAGGCCTCCAGCAGCTTTCCGAAGAAGGCGCGATTCAGGTTTTCAAACCCCTGTGGGGCTCGGACAATATTCTGGGCGCGGTCGGCGCTTTACAGTTTGATGTGACAATGACGAGGCTCAAAGATGAATACAGCGTTTACGCCGATTATGAAAAAACAGATTACGCGGCCGCCCGCTGGGTCACCTGTGATGACACCAAGCTCATGGAAGAATTTCAAAAAAAGAATCAGTCTAATCTTGCCGTGGACACGGAAGGCAACATTGTTTATCTGGCGGCAAGCGATTGGCGACTGTCGCACACCATGGAAGAATGGCCAAAAGTTAAATTCCACAAAACCATGGAAAAAAGCTAAAAATATTTTTTACTTTCGTCGGTTTATATTCCTCAATTAATCTCGATTGTTTTTTGCCACTAAATATGGCACTGAAAGGCATCATTACTTCAACTTCCTGATTACGGGAGGCAATATGCTGGATCAGAAGAAAACCGTTGTATCCTGGGCAATGTACGATTGGGCGAACTCGGCTTTTGCCACCACCGTCATGGCCGGTTTCTTCCCTATTTTTTTCAAAGAATATTGGGCTGATCCCAACCTGCCGCAGCAGAGCACTTTTTATCTGGGGCTAGCCAATTCGATCTCTTCTATAATCGTTGCCGCACTGGCGCCTTTTCTTGGGGCGGTGGCTGACCGCGGTTCTGCAAAGAAGAATTTTCTTTTCTTCTTTGCTTTCCTTGGCGTGGTCATGACTGGCTCACTTTTCATGGTGGCGCAGGGGCATTGGATGCAGGCCGTTATTTTTTACGTGGCCGCAACCGTGGGTTTTGCCGGCGGCAATATCTTTTATGATTCACTCATTACCGGGGTATCCTCAGAAAAGAAAATGGATTTTACCTCCACGCTGGGATTCGGGTTGGGTTACATCGGTGGCGGGCTGCTTTTCTTGCTCAATGTCCTGATGTTTCAATTTCCCGCGTTTTTCGGAATTTCCGGCAAGGCTATGGCCGTAAAACTTTCGTTTTTGTCCGTGGCCATCTGGTGGGCGGTTTTTTCCATACCGCTATTTCTTTTTGTAAAAGAACCAAAGGCCGAAAAAGGCGCGCCACTTCTCCAGGCTGTTGTTGAGGGCTGGCAGCAGCTTGCCGGAACTCTGCGCGATATTCGGCATCTCAAAGTTGTGGCGCTTTTTCTTCTGGCTTACTGGTTTTATATCGACGGTGTGGATACGATTATCCGCATGGCTGTGGATTACGGCAAATCACTGGGATTCGACAGCGGCTCGCTTATCGCGGCGTTGCTGATGGTGCAGTTTATCGCTTTTCCCGCGGCAATTTTGTATGGGTTATTCTCCATGCGCATCGGCACCAAAAAAGCTATTATGATTGCCATCTGCGCCTACACTCTAATAACCTTGATGGCATTCTTTATGACACAAAAATGGCATTTTTTCGCGTTAGCCGCGTGCATTGGACTTTTCCAGGGAGGCATCCAGGCCTTAAGCAGAAGTTTTTTTGCGCAGATTATTCCCGTGAATAAATCAGCGCAGTTCTTCGGGTTTTACAACATGCTGGGAAAATTCGCGGCTGTTTTGGGACCAGTCCTGATGGGTGCTGTCACTTTAATTACCGGAAACGCCCGCTATGGCATCCTTTCCATTATCGTGCTTTTTATCACCGGCGCAATTTTGCTTTCACGAGTCAATGTGGAAGAAGGCAAGCGCATGGCAAAACAATATTTATAAAAACTATATATTAAAGGGGGCAGAAAATGTCACTGGATGAAAAACAGACTATCATCGTTTCAGCAATAATAATTGGCGTATGCTTTTTAATTGGTCTGGCTATTGGCGGTTATTATATAGGAAATGGCGCCGCTCGTTTTAAAGCAGATGTCCGCACAGTAACCGTCAAAGGGCTGGTGGAAAAAGAAGTAAAGGCCGATCAAGCTGTCTGGACACTCTCTTTTCGCAGGGCAGGTGAAAATTTAAAAGACGCGCACGCCAGAATAACCGCGGACAAAGAATTAACTGTTTCCTTTCTCAAAAATCAGGGATTTAAAGAAGAGGATATAAGTTTACAGCCGATGAAAATTGTCGATAAGCTGGCGCGCGACTATGACTCCGGCCAAGCAAACGAACGCTTCAGATATGTTGTCACAAGCGCAGTGCGCGTCACGACCAAAAACATTGACCTGGTGATTAAAACACTGGGGGAAACAGACAAGCTGCTCAAATCAGGCGTGCTGCTTGATGGCCAGATGGACGGCATGGCTAATCCCCGTTACATGCTCACGGCTTTTAACGAACTGCGTCCTCAGCTACTGGCGGAAGCCACGCAAAACGCGCGGCTGACCGCGCAGCAATTTGCTTCGGATTCTGATGTAAAAGTAGGAAAGATTCGCTCGGCAAACCAAGGCAATATCCAGATATTCGGCAGCGACGGCAATGATGAATCGGCTTATTACAGCCCGACCAGCTCGCCTGTAAAAAAGATTAGAGTGGTGAGCACCTTTGAGTTTGAGCTGAAGTAGAATTTTACTTTGTCGGTTTCAGCCGGTTGTCCATCCCCGTAAAGCCGCAGCCGGGCTGATAGCAGGTCACATTCATAAATTCGCATTTCTGCTTGCAGGAAGGACAAATCTCCGGCGGTGTGATTGCCTCTAGCGTGTTGCCGCAGTTGCTGCACTTCCACGTATTTTCAGGAATTTTCGGATTATTTTCTGCCATATTCAGGGGTTCTCCTTTTTTGTTTTATTTGCTAATTTACCATAAAGACCAGAATAAAGACACTTTTTTGGCCATACTGACGAATGTTCTTGAAATTATGGCGGACTTTCGGTAAAGGGATATACTCTTTTTAATCAGGAAAATTTCATGGCTGAAAGCACCAAAAAAACCGACCTTGCCGGATTGACGCTTCTGGGCAAATTGGTAAAACCTTCAAAAAAATTAGAAACTTTTCCCAATCATCACCCCGGGCGTGATTATGTGGTAACACTTCAAACCGAAGAATTTACTTGCATCTGCCCCAAAACCGGCCAGCCGGATTTTGCCAAGATAAAAATTGAGTACATTCCGGATAAAAAAATTATCGAATCAAAATCGCTCAAATTTTATCTGTGGTCTTTCCGCGATGAAGGTGTTTTTCATGAACACGTGGCTAACGTTATTCTGGATGATCTGGTCGCGGCGCTAAAGCCTCGCTGGTGCAAAGTAAGCGCGCAGTTTGCCGTGCGCGGCGGAATCGGCATCACGATTGATGCCGAATACAAAAAATAAAAAAATTTACAGTAATAAATACTTAATTAAGGATTAAAAACACGAATGGGAAAACGCGACGACATTAAAAAAGTACTGATTATCGGCTCCGGCCCTATCGTTATCGGGCAAGCGTGTGAATTTGACTATTCCGGCACCCAGGCCTGCAAGGCGCTGCGCAAACTTGGTTATGCAGTTGTGCTGGTAAATTCTAATCCGGCAACAATCATGACCGATCCTGGCATGGCTGATGTAACTTATATCGAGCCCCTAAACATACAGGCGCTGACCGAAATTATCGAAAACGAAAAACCGGATGCCATCCTGCCTAACCTCGGCGGCCAGACCGGCCTTAATCTGACATCAGAGCTGCACAAAAAGGGAATTTTAAAAAGACACAATGTAAAAGTTATCGGCGTGCAGGTGGACGCTATCGAGCGCGGCGAGGATAGAATAGCTTTTAAAGAAACGATGAACAAGCTGGGCATCGAAATGCCAAAAGCGAACCGGCCACAACTGTGGAAGAGGCGGAAAAAATCGCCGCAGGGCTTGGCTACCCGGTGGTCGTCCGTCCGGCTTACACTATGGGCGGCACGGGCGGCGGCATCGTATATAATCTGGAAGAGCTTAGACTTATCGCGAGTCGTGGAATTTCGGCAAGCTTAATCGGCCAGATACTCATTGAAGAGTCTGTCATCGGCTGGGAGGAACTGGAGCTGGAAGTTGTCCGCGACGCCAAAGGCCAGATGATTACCGTTTGCTTTATTGAAAATGTCGATGCCATGGGTGTGCACACCGGCGATTCCTACTGTACCGCGCCCATGCTGACCATCTCGGAAGAACTGCAGAAACGCCTGCAAAAGTATTCTTATGATATCGTGGAGGCAATTCAGGTTATCGGCGGCACAAACGTTCAATTCGCGCATGATCCCAAAACCGACAGAGTGGTGGTGATTGAAATTAATCCGCGCACATCGCGCTCCTCCGCGCTGGCTTCCAAAGCCACCGGCTTCCCTATCGCCATGATTTCCTCGATGCTAGCCGCCGGTTTAACGCTCGATGAAATTCCCTACTGGCGTGAAGGCACTTTGGATAAATACACGCCCTCCGGCGACTATGTGGTGGTAAAATTCGCCCGGTGGGATTTTGAAAAATTCCCCGGCGCGCAGGATAAACTCGGCACGCAGATGCGCGCCGTGGGCGAAGTAATGAGCATCGGCAAAAATTACAAGGAGGCATTTCTTAAATCTATCCGTTCCCTGGAGAAAGGCCGCTACGGTCTGGGCTTTGCCAAAGACTTTAACAAAAAACCGCTTGAAGATTTAATGGAAATGCTTGCCGAACCATCCAGTGAACGCCAATTCATCATGTATGAAGCTCTGCGCAAAGGCGTTACAGTGGAAGCGCTGCATGCTAAAACGTACATTAAAAAATGGTTCATCCAGCAGATGAAAGAACTGGTGGAATTGGAAGAAAAGATTCTTGCTTATAAAGGAAAATCGCTTCCTGATAATTTATTAATTCAGGCAAAAAAAGACGGTTTTGCCGACAGGTATCTCGCACAAATTTTAGGAAAGAAAGAAGAAGAAATACGCAAACAGCGCCTGGCCGCGGGACTTGCCGAGGCATGGGATGCCGTGCCGGTAAGCGGCGTGGAAAACGCGGCTTATTATTATTCCACCTACAACGCGCCGGATAAAGTATCCGTAGATAACCGCCGCAAGATTATGGTGTTGGGCGGCGGGCCCAACCGTATCGGCCAAGGCATTGAGTTTGACTATTGCTGTGTGCACGCGGCTTTCGCCCTGCGCGATGAAGGCTTTGAATCCATCATGGTCAACTGTAACCCGGAAACCGTCTCCACCGATTACGATACATCCGACAAACTTTATTTCGAACCGCTCACCGTGGAAGACGTTTTGAGTATATACGAAAAGGAAAAACCCGAAGGCGTGATTTGTCAATTCGGCGGGCAGACACCATTGAACATCGCGGCGGAGCTCGCGAAGGCCGGCGTTAAAATTATCGGCACATCGCCGGAAACTATAGATCTAGCCGAAGACCGCGACCGTTTTCGCGAAATGATGGATAAGCTGGGCATTCCCATGCCGGAATCAGGAATGGCTAGTAATCTGGAGCAAGCGCTCAAAGTTGCCGGAAAAATCGGCTATCCGCTGATGGTACGCCCATCTTACGTTTTGGGCGGGCGCGGCATGGAAGTTGTTCATGATGAAGAAATGCTCAAAAGATATGTTGCCGCCGCGGTAGGCGTTACGCCGGAGCGTCCCATCTTGATTGACAAATTTTTAGAAAACGCCATTGAAGTGGAAGCAGACGCAATTTCTGACGGCACAGACGCTTTTGTGCCGGCGGTGATGGAACATATTGAACTTGCCGGTGTTCATTCCGGCGATTCGGCGTGTGTGATTCCGCCCATCAGCATCCCGGCCAAACACATCCATACAATTAATGACTACACAAAAAAGATTGCTATCGAGTTCGGCGTCGTCGGTTTAATGAATATTCAATACGCCATCGCTAGCGATATTGTTTATATACTGGAAGCAAATCCGCGCGCTTCACGCACCGTGCCGCTGGTTTCCAAAGTGTGCAACATTTCCATGGCGCGTGTAGCCGCGCAAATCATGCTGGGTAAAAAGCTTAAGGATTTAAATTTGAAAACCAGAGTTTTGCGCCACTTCGGCGTGAAAGAAGCGGTTTTCCCCTTTAACATGTATCAGGAAGTTGATCCCGTGCTGGGTCCGGAAATGCGCTCTACCGGAGAAGTTTTGGGGCTGGCCGATTCTTTCGGCCTGGCGTATTTCAAGGCGCAGGAAGCCACGGGACAGAGCCTTCCCGGCGAAGGAGCGGTGCTTATCACCGTGGCGGACATAGACAAAAGCGGCATGCTGGAAGTGGCGCGCGCTTTTGAAAAAATCGGCTTCAAAATCAGGGCTACCGAGGGAACAAATAAAATTTTGGCCGAAAAAGGAATTTCATCTGAGCCAATTTTTAAAATGCACGAAGGACGCCCCAACATTGTCGATGCGATTAAAAACGGCGAGATACAACTGGTCATTAACACACCGGCAGGGCGTTTGAGCAAGCATGACGATTCCTACATCCGCAAAGCGGCGATCAAATATAAAATACCTTATATTACCACCGCCGCCGCCGCGGTTGCCGCCGTCAAAGGAATTGCCGCGTTCCGCGAAGGACACGGACGGGCGAAATCACTGCAAAGCTATCACGCGGAAATAAAATAAAAAACTGTGCTGTCATTACCCGGCGCGACCGGGTAATCCAGAAAATTACCAAATCACTCTGCCTCTATAGCAAAATATTGCCTTTTTATTTTTTTTTAAATGATGTAATATTATGAAACATCAAACCTAAATAAGGTGATTTGAATGGAAAATAAAAAATTTGTCTATTATCAAGAAGACGATATGTTCGTGGGCTGGCTTGAAGAATTTCCTGATTATAAAACACAGGGGGAAACGCTTGATGAATTAAAGGAAAATCTTAAAGATATTTACGAAGAATTAACCGGCGGTAAAATCCCTCATGTTATTCGTGTCGGGGAACTTCGCGTCGCATGAAGCGTAAAGATTTGATTCGTTCTCTTGAACAAATGGAATGCGTATTCATTCGTCATGGAGGTAGACACGATTGGTACCAGAATCCTCAAACAAAAATATCTCAACCGATTCCCCGGCACAATGAAATCAAAGACACTTTAGCAAAACACATTATTAAAATGCTCAAAGGAAGCGCACATTGAACTTGCCGGGCAAAATCACTGCAAAGCTATCACGCGGAAATAAAATAAATCACTCAACTGTCATTCCCCGGCGCGACCGGGGAATCCAGAAAAATAATTAAATTCTGTTTTCATAGTTTTCTCTTTCTATGTATATTAATTGTCATACGCAATGTAATGTCATATTTCGGGAGAGTGTAAATAAATGACCATATTAAAATCAAATTACTGGAAAGTGGTTATTTGTATTATCATTGCGGTATTCGCGGATGTGATCCTGCATATTCTTTTTGTGCCGCGCATTAACTACAATTTTCGTCCCAGTATTTTAGCGGAAAAAGGGTTGATCTTGCCTGCAGCTACTGCAATGCTCATTGTTTTCTTTACGACTGTAGCAATAGTATTTGTCCTGATTCAGAAATATTTGCCTGGAACAAAGACCGTAAAAGGATGGCGTTTTGGTATTGCCTTTGGCATCCTGACTTTTTTGGCAATCATTGAAATGAATCTCGTCTTTGACTCTTCACTGCTGAATGAACTTCGCGGAGGTGCCGCTGACGGGGCATCTTTAGTCTTGTTAGCATTAATGCTATCGCTGATGACGGGTACCGGGAAGCTGAATATAAGTCAGCAAAATAAATTAACATGGAAGCCCTTTGTACTGGTTCCGCTATTTTTTCTAATCGGACGATATTTAAGCTATGACGTAATTCATGTTTTATCAGCTTATACGCAAAAGCCGTGGGAAACTTTTTCCTGGACTCTGGGTATCGGAATATGGCTTAGTCTAATGTATAAGCTTTTACGGGAAGAGAGAAATGACATTCCTACCGTAATACGCGCGATCCGATTTGGATGTTTAACTTTCGGGAGTTATTGGCTAATTTATAATTTGTTTGTATTAGTTTACTTGCAAGTGTCAGTTTTAGATTTATTCTTACGAATTATTATTGATGTTGTATTCGTAACAGCCAGTATATGGATAGTTGAAGTAATGGTACACAAAACATTATTAAATAAAAAAACAGTATAAAAAACAATATAGCCGATCATTAACGCTCCGGCTGATGTTTTCTTTATGTAAGGGTAAAATGAAAAATATTACCACGAAGACAATATTAATTTTATTTGTTCTTTTACTTGCAGGTTGTCCAAAACCGGAAGTAAACTATGATGAATTATTCACGCCACCATCAGTAAAAATTATTCAAGACCAATTATTCTTAAAGGGTGGGTCTAGCAAGGCTGCTTCTGCTTGCTTTGTTAAGCCACATGCGAAAATTGAAAAAGATACAATTTATGTTTTCGGCACACTTTTGCTTAGCAATGACATTGAAACGAAAATTAAATTGCCCACGACCAATATCACATGGAAAATATACTGGGTAAACAAAGACGGTTCATTAATTGAAATGAAAAAAGATCTATAACAAAAGCAATACACCCGATCGCTACGCTCCGGCTGATTTTTTCGTTAGGCTTTGAAGGGAGAAACAGAGATGAACAAGATAGCAATAATATTTTTTCTGTTCTTAGCTGGTTGCGCTGGAATACCAGAAAATGTAAAACCAGTTGATAATTTCAAATTAGACAAATATTTAGGGCAGTGGTACGAAATTGCCCGTTTGGATTATTATTTTGAACGGGGGTTGAGCCAAGTAACGGCAAACTATAGTTTGCGAGACGACGGCAGCGTCAGGGTGTTAAACCGCGGTTACTCTGAAAAAGAAAAAAAATGGAAAGAAGCTGAAGGAAAGGCCTTATTCGTTAAAAGCCCAGATCAAGGTTACTTGAAAGTTTCTTTCTTTGGGCCCTTTTATAGTTCTTATGTCGTATTTGAACTTGACCGTGAAAATTATCAACATGCGCTCGTGTGCGGGCCAAATAAGTCTTATTTGTGGATTCTAGCTCGAAGCCCTAAAATAAAACAAGAGCTGAAGGATATCCTCATAGCTAAAGCAACAACGCTGGGTTTTGACACAAGCAAATTGATATTTGTTCATCATCAGTGAGCGAACCGAACATTGGCAACACTTTTATAAAGGCTCAACAAGGGCAATACAGCCGATCACTACGTTCCGGGTGAGCTTTTCGTTGGGCACCAGAAAATAAATAAGTCGATGAAAAGGTATGCCTTTTTAGTGTCGAAGGCATGAGAAAGGAGTAAGTCATGCTATTACAGTTACTAGATATTATCCGAATTGCGGGCGTTGCCATCGCGTTTTTCTTTGGCTATCGAATTGGTTTTGCAGATGGCTACAACCCTATTGCCCAGTTACATTTCATGATACCCATCATAATCGTAACCATTGCAGGTATATCCGGTTTGGAAGGTATATTTTTTGCTAAAAAGTCGGCAGAACTAAAGGGGTTCGAAGTTGGGAGTAATTATCAAAGGCAGTCTGCTATCGCCTTGCTTTCTTATGCCGTAGTGGCGATTATTGTATATATTAGCAAATGGGGTATCAAAGCGGAATTGACTATTCTTTTTGCCTTCATTTTCTTTTTCTTTTTTTCGGGAATTAATCATAGTATAGATGCCATCAGAAAAAAGAATTATAAATGGCAAAACATTAATCGACCTTTCATTACTCTGCTTTTGATCGCTGGATTGATATACCCCGTAATCAAAGCATTGCAGAGCTTTTAGGAAAGCGCCTAACAAGGCTAATTCAGCCGACGCAAAAAACTGAGCGGCTGATTGCCATCGATGGCGGCAAAAGACAGCGGAGGTAATACGCGAATGAGATATCGTAAGATCAGGAAGACTATGGCGATCTCGTTAAAAATTTTCCTTATCTGCTTCTCTTCTGTCCTGGCGTTCAATATTCAGACTGCCTACTGTGGGGAAACGTATGTGAAACCGGGCAGCCACGCGCTGACCCTCGCCGTAAACGGCTTGGAGCGGAGTTACATTGTCTATGTCCCCACTTCCCACGGGCCGCAAACACCTTTGCCGTTGGTGATCATGCTGCATGGCGGTGGAGGTACCGCTAGAGCGGCAATGTGGGAGACGGGGTGGGCGGAGAAGGCCGACAAGGAGGGCTTCCTGGCTGTTTTCCCCAACGCCATGGCACGCAATCCGGCACGGCGAAGCAGTTTTGCGGGCAACCCTCAACTGTGGAACGATGGTTCCGATCGGTTTTATTCCGGCCAAGAGGCTCCGGACGATGTCGGCTTCATCGCCGCCATGCTCGATGATCTTGCGGCGCGCTTCACGCTGGATCAGCGCAGGATTTTCATCAGCGGCTTTTCCAACGGTGCCTCCATGAGTTTTCGCATCGCCGCGGAATTGTCGCATCGGGTCGCCGCCATTGCCCCAGTCGCGGGCGCGCTATGGTTTGATCCTCCAAAGTTCCAGCGCCCGGTTTCCATGTGCTACATCACAGGCACGGCCGATCCGCTGAACTTGATTGAGGGTGGCGTGCCGAAACTCGCAACCGGTGCCGGCGACCATGCGCGCGCGAAACCAAAGCCACCCGTGCGCGATTCGCTCCGGAAATGGATCAAGGCGTTTGGGTGTCCCGATACGGCGGCAAGCATTTCCGACGCTGGCGGCGTGCGCATGGAAACATACGTTTTGTGCATGGGCACCGCCGAGGTTGTTTACATTGCAGTCGATGGCTTGGGACACACATGGGCCGGTGGAAAAAGCCTCTTGCCGGAAAGAATGGTAGGCAAGTCATCGAACAAAATAAGGGCCACGGATGTCATTTGGGAGTTTTTCCAGAAACATCCGCGATCTCTCCCTGATACTGATAAGAATGCTGCCCGATAAGTCGCTCCAGCGGACGCTGGCAATCCGCGTCGCTGATCTCGTCGTCAGCTTACAACTTATTATTGGAGAATAACATTATGGATATGAGAAAAAAGACAGAGCTCATGAAATATTACAGGGAACAATCAGATGAAGTAATTAAGGAGTTTCTTCGATTAGGGCACGATAGTTTTGAAGAAGGAGTTTACGACATTATTTTAAAGGAGGCAACGCACAGGAATATTAAAGAAGATTCGCCTGCTGTCAATACATCATTAGACACAGAAAATAATGAAGAAGCGGCAGAAATGATTACGCTGCCCAGCGATGCTCTGCCTTTGATAATAATCGACAATCCCGAAGACGCGCAGCCGTTTTTCCAGGCACTCAATGAAGCAAAAATACCATACAGTATTCAAATTATGGTCGAAGCAGAGGATTATGAACGAGCTGACCATTTAACCAGCAATCTTCAATTACAAAACAAGAATTAACGTGGAGACATAGGCACAGATTCAACTCGATAAATTAAAGCAAAATCAGGCATAATATCTAAGCACAAAAAGAGGCGTCCCGGGGGACGCCT
>JAFGKC010000035.1 GCA_016928765.1 Syntrophaceae bacterium | reverse complement strand
CGCTTCCGGCCTCGGCGGCTATAAAGAAGTAATCGCCCAAATCGAGGGCAAAGGAGCTTACAGCCGCCTGAAATATGAAAGCGGCGTGCATCGTGTTCAGCGCGTTCCGGTTACCGAAGCCCAGGGGCGCATTCATACTTCTGCCGTCACCGTGGCGATCATGCCGGAGGCAGAAGAAGTGGAATTAAAAATCGACCCCAACGATTTACGCATTGACGTTTACCGCTCCACAGGGCATGGCGGCCAGAGCGTTAATACCACAGATTCCGCAGTGCGCATCACACACATACCTACAGGGCTTGTGGTTACCTGCCAGGATGAAAAATCACAGCTCAAAAACAAAGTTAAGGCAATGAAGGTTCTGCGGGCAAGGCTTCTTGATGCCATGGTGCAAAAACAAAACGCGGAGCAGGCGCAGACGCGTAAAAGCCAGGTGGGCTCCGGCGACCGCTCCGAACGCATCCGCACTTATAACTTTCCGCAGGGACGCGTCACTGACCATCGCATCAATCTCACCCGCTATGATCTGGATAATTTCATCAATGGCAATATCGGCACGGTCATTGACGCTTTAGCATCTCATCACCAGGCCGAATCGCTGAAAAAACAGGGTTAAAAACCCTTAATTTATTCCCCCAAAACACAATAAAAACCTCTTGAAGTTCAGTTAGTTATTACCTATTAATGCAATTATTAATTTTAAAATAATTAACAACTGTTAAGATTAAAAATTCGACCACGGATCCCTTCAATATGCGTAAACGCTTCTATAACTTAACCTTCGAAATATTCTTTATTCCTTCAGATATGGTGTCCTGTGCTACGCACCCGCTTGTTATACGCACCCTTTCAAGTCCTGAAACCGCATCTCCCACCGTTTTTACGCAGGTCTTCTTGATTAGGTCTTCGTAAATGACTTCATTTGACGGCAGACGAGTCAACTTCCAGTGCGTTATCAGGGTCGCCGCCATATTGAGCCCACCTTTGGGCGGTTCAAAGCTGATGATAAAGACCTCCAAGAGATAGCCGTCTTTCAATTCCTTGTCGATGCCTGAGAACAGTTGCGACTTCTCTATTGACGTCTGCAATGCTTCGGTGAAATCCTGATTGGAAATAATAGCTGTATACCCAAATATCCCTTCCCCTTCAACTAAAATCTTGACAGGCTTGTCGGCTCGTATTTCAATCGGAACTGTTTGCGGTGTCATATCCGCAGCCTTAAGAACCATGGTTACACATCCCCAGCAAAAAACAAATGACAAAAACATAATTAACAACAAAACGATCTTTTTCATTTTCATCACCTCGATAATTGGCCCTGTTTCCAGAGGGCTACAGTTTTGGCAATGGCCACCGCTGATTCCGCTGTTATATGGTCAATAGTTCTTTCACGGATTCCGCCGACTAACCCCAGTTTGTCAAAAGACGCTGTAAGTAGAACTTTACCGTCCACTGCGTCTTTGATCACCATCTCACCTTCAAAACTGGTACCTCCAAGGCCAGGCAATATATTCCGCGCAATACTGCTTCCCTGCTTATAACCACGGATAGCCCCTGTTACGATAACTTCATCAGGTTTTTGTTTGCTTTTGTGCCATCCAACCGTCCGAAAAACTCCGGGATGATCATCACGTATGCGGGCGGCGATCTCGATCGCAAAGTTCTCGGCAAACTTCGGCTTTTCGATAGTGACGCCCTCCGCCAGAGTAAATGGCATTACTGTCACAGTTGTGTATTTGGCAACATTTACGGGCTCTCTGATAACGGCGTCAAGCATCGCCGTATTCTGCGGCGTGCTGTGAGTGGCGCATCCGCCAAGCATGCTTACAGCTACCAGGGCTAACAATATCTTACCGATCATCATCTTCATTTTCGCCACTCCTTTGCCGGCAAGCCCTTCGGGCTCCAATAAGGCTTTTTCCATTTACTTTCTCCTTTGTATTTTTTGATTGATTGATAAGAACTTGCTTTCTTTGTAAGAAAATATACAAAGGGTGAACTTGTATGTCAAGAAAATACTGTAAGGGGGAATTTGGGATCACCCATTAAAAGGCACATATCAAGAGAAAAAAATATCCAGCAGGAATTACAGGCCAAATCTTTACGGCCTGTTGCCCGAAGCGCTAAAACTTCCTGAAGTTTTATCAAGCTTGTTTTTATCATTAAAATAAATTAATCCTTAAAACATGACTGTTCAGGAAATTTTAAATGAAGCAACGCGCGAATTGGAAGCCGCGGGAATTGAAACCGCACGCCTCGACGCGGAAGTACTGCTGGCTTTTTGCCTTAAATGCGACCGCCTCGAATTTCTCAAAAATCCGGAATCGCCAATAACTAAAAATCATCTTACCGAATTCAAAAAACTCATTAACCGCAGACTTAAATGGGAACCGGTGGCCTACATTACCGGGCGCAAGGAATTCTGGTCTTTTACGCTGGAAGTAAACAAAGATGTTCTGATTCCCCGGCCGGATACGGAAGTGATTGTTGAAGAAGTCCTGAAAATTGCAAAACATTACGAATCACTTATCAACGAACTACCCCCCAGCGAATTGAAAGGTGACAACGGTCATGCCGGACTTGATCCGGCATCCAGACTGGATTCCGGCCGGATGTTTTCCCTGTGTATGCGGGGCCGGAATGACGAAAAATACGACGAGACATGCAAAATCATACCATCGGTTATTAGAATTTTAGATATCGGCACCGGCAGCGGCGCGATCGCCCTGGCTTTAGCCAAAGAACTTCCCGCGGCCGAAGTAACCGCCACAGACATATCCCCTGCCGCGCTTAAAATCGCCAAAAGAAACGCCCGTAATCTGGGACTGGAAAAGCAAATTGAATTTCTCAAAGGTGATTTATTCGCGCCGGTGAAAGGCTTTTTTGATATCGTCATCTCCAATCCGCCTTATATTTCCGCGGCGGAATACGAGGAGCTTCCAGAGGGAGTAAAAGATTTTGAGCCCAGAATCGCGCTTTTGGCCGGGCAAACAGGTGTGGAATTTTACGAAAAATTGATATATCAGTCAAAAAACCATCTGAAGGAAGACGGATGGCTGATCATGGAAATCGGCGCGCCGCAAGCCGAAAAAATACGTGATATTATGCAAGAGAGCGGATTTTTCGAAAATATTGACGTGCGGCGCGATTACGCGGGGCACGACCGCGTCATCAAGGGAAGGAAAAGATAAGTGGATAAGATTATTGTTCAGGGCGGAAAATCCCTGCACGGGGATGTGCAAATCAGCGGAGCGAAAAACGCCGCGCTGCCGGTCATGGCGGCGGCGCTCCTTACGGAAGGAACCAACACTTTTCATAACATCCCCGACCTGATGGACATCAGAACAATCAAAAAACTGCTGCGCAATTTAGGCGCGCAGATCGAAGGCGAAGAAACGCTTCAAATAAACGTGGATAAGATTACCAGCTGCGTCGCGCCTTATGAACTGGTGAAAACAATGCGGGCTTCTGTTTTGGTTTTGGG
>JAFGKC010000034.1 GCA_016928765.1 Syntrophaceae bacterium | reverse complement strand
GGGCCTTTCACGCCTGTAACCGGGGTTCGACTCCCCGTGGGGACGCCAAAATAAAAAAGGGCAAACTTTTTAAGTTTGCCCTTTTTGTTTGCCAAAAATTTTATTTTCCCTTTTTCTTGGTTTCTGTCTTTTTTGCCGCAGTTTTCGGTTTTGCCGCGGTTGTTTTGGCCTTGGCCGGCGCTTTGGCTGTTTTTTCTTTGGTTTCTTTTTTAACCGGAGCTTTAGCCGGTTTTTCCTTTTCTTCTTTTTTAGCCTTACCCGGAACTTCTGCTTCAGACGTTTTCGGTTCTGCTGCAAGTTCGGCAACTTCTACTGTTACCGGTTTTTCCTCTATCTTAGGTTCAGGCTTAGGTACTTCAACAGGTTCAGCTGGCGCAACCGGCTTTGGCGGCTCGACCGGTTTGGGAATATCTGCCTGCTTAGGTTTTTCTGCCGGTGTCGGTATGGGTTCAACAGCGGGCTTCGGCGGAGCTGCTTCCGCTTTTGATTTTGGTTCCGGCGCGGGCTTGGCGGTTTTGGTCTTTTCTTTTGTTTCGGCTTTTGGTTTTTTCTCTTTTTTCTTCGGGCCTTCCACTAATTTCTGCGCTTTTGCCTGTGCAAGTTCTTCCGCCTGTTTCACATATTTTTCAAAAACGGCGATTCTGACATCTGTTTGTCTTATCTTGGATTTTAGACTTTTTACTAGAGGGTCGCTTTTAGCTTTTTCTTCGCTGATACCCTTTTGAGCTAACGTCTGCAGACGCAAATTCAATTTTTTCTCAAAAATCCGGCGCTGTTCGAGCCTTACCTTTTTAGTTTTCGACGGCATTTTCCCCTCCACCTTTATTCAAATTATTGATTCGAGCGAGTAAATAGCAATATTTTCAACTGAAAGCCACAAAAATATTACTCCGGCAATATAAGCGCCTTGTAAATTTTATTTTTTACATGGCCACGCCTTTCGCCCGCTAAATTTGTGTTCGTTCCTCCACGAAGCTGCTTAACGAATTTCCTCCAATATTCCAATAACTTCAATATGTTGAGTCTGTGGAAACATATCCATCGGGTGAAGATTTTGCAGATTATAACCTTGCTCACGCAGATATTTTACATCTCGCGCCTGGGTTGCCGGATTGCAGGAAATATAAATTATTTTGCGCGGCCTTATTGAGCAGATGGATTTAAGCACAGACGGGCTGCAGCCGATGCGCGGCGGATCCAAAAGCATCATGTCCGTTTTATGTTCCGGCGATAAAAATCTCCCCAAGCGTAATTCTTCTACATCACCTTGAAAAAAATTTAGATTTTTCGCGCCGGATTTTAAGGCATTAATTTTAGCGCACTCCACAGATGATGCATCTTGCTCGATGCCGATAATATTTTCAGCATAAGGCGACAGGAAAACAGAAAACAGTCCGCTTCCGCAATAGGCATCGATCAGCGTGCTTATTTTTTCATTTTTCACAGCATTGCATACTTCATCGACCATGTTATCCGTAATGTACAAATTAGCCTGGAAAAACCCTTCACGCGGCACAAGAAATTCTTTTGATTTAACCACGCGGGTAATTGTTTCCTTACTTTCTTTTCCGCCAGAGGATTTGCCCGACCAAATTGTGTGTTTATCTTCCGCGCCGTGCGCTCCTGCCTGACTTGCGCGAAGAGCATGAATTTTTTCGTTTATTGTTTCATCCACAATTTCACAGCGCTCGATATCCACCACTTTTCCGCCGGACACATCCATAAAGCCGAATTTCACACCGCCCGCTTTTTTAAACGCGTGAAGCTGCGCTTTGCCGCGGTAATGATACATTTGGGGCGAAGCAATCACCTCGCGGACAGGCGGCGCGGCGATACCGCCTATTTTTTCAAAAGCGTCGACAACTTGTTTTTTCTTAATGGCCAGCTGACTTTCGTAATTTATATGCTGATAACAGCACCCGCCGCAATTTTCATAGTAGCGGCAAAGAGGTTTTACGCTCGCTTCTGAAGACTTGATAACTTTTAAAATTTTACCGCGGGCGAATTTCTTTTTACGCTGAACAATTTCAATTTCCAGTTTGTCACCCGGCGCGGAAAAAGGGACAAAAACAACAAAATTATCCACCCTGCCCACACCATCGCCGCCGAAGGCGACGGATTCAATTTCTATATTTACGCGGTTTTTCACCTGCAACACTTGTTCTCCTTGCGGCCAAAATAACATATAAATTTTAAAATCGCCAATCGACGCGCTATTTTTCTTTACAACATGAGCTAATCTTGTTATCTAACCCGCCTAATAAACCTATTAAGGAATCACGTAATGCCCCAAGAAAGAAAATCTATTCTGTGTCCCAATTGCCGAAAGCTGATCAGCGCCGATGAACCTAAATGCCCTTATTGCGGGCTGGCGCGACCGGGCCTGCACAACATGGCCGGAATAGTAAGAAATATTTTCGCTTTCAACCCGATTCTTACTATTATTTACATCAACATTGCTTTTTATGTTGTTGCTCTGCTTTTCAATCCATCGGGAATATTTTCCGGCGGCGGACTTTTTTCTTTTCTGTCTCCCTCAGGCCAGAGCCTTTTTCTTCTGGGCGCAACCGGCACTTATCCGGTATTCGGATTCGGACGCTACTGGAGCCTGATTTCCGCCTCTTTTCTGCACGGCGGAATTCTGCATCTGGGATTCAACATGATGGCGCTGTATCAATTAGGGCCGTTTGTGCTGCGGGTATTCGGCTTCCATCGTTTTTTCATTATATATATTCTCACTGGAATAGCAGGTTTTGCCCTCTCGCTGGTTTTTGGCGTTGATTTTACTATCGGCGCTTCCGCGAGCGTCTGCGGCCTGATCGGCGCGATTGCTTATTACGGTAAAAACCGCGGCGGCGAGTTCGGGCAGGCAATCTATAAACAGGCGCTGGTCTGGATTGTGGCTATCATCGTTTTCGGTCTTGTTGTCCCGAGCATTAACAACTGGGCGCACGGCGGCGGAGTAATTTCCGGAATCGGGCTGGCTATGCTTATGGGGTACGCCGAAAAAAAAGAAGAAACGGCAAACCAAAAATTAATGGCTTATGCCTGTATTGTTGTTACGCTTGGTGTTTTAATCTGGTCAATAGCTTCTTCCGTAATGTATATATTATCGCGTCTATAAAAAACACAAACAGGATGGCTGATATGAAAACTTTTATTGTTTTATTATCGATGGCAACGCTTGTCTGCGGCTGCGGCGCGGCAATCAATCTGCAGGGGAAAGTCGCCAGCATTAGCTCCGGCAAATTTCTTTATCAGGACGGCAATCTAGTCACGGAATATAAATCCGATATCGACGCGGTATGGAACGCCTGTGAAAAAACCATGAACGACTTGCGGGCAAGCGAAACGCAAAAAGAAAGAAAAATATCCTCCGGCGTGATTAAAGGAGTTGTTCAAGACGAAAAAGTGACAATAACGGTGCAGTATGTAAGCCTGACTTTGACATCGGTTTCCGTCTTTGTGGGCGTGACCGGCAACAATATTGCTTCGCGCCTGATTCACGACAAAATCGCCGGTTATCTGGCTAAACCCTGATAAACCGCGTCTAATTTATTTTCCGTATCAGTAAACCCTTAAGATAACTTCCTTCGGGATGCGCCAGCAAAACAGGATGATCCTGCCCGGCCTGAAGGCTAGTTAATACCTGCACTTGAGCGTCCGCGTCGCGCGCCGCTGCCAGAACGATCTTATAAAATAATTCTTCCCCAATGTGATTGGAACAAGAAAAAGTAGCCAATATTCCCCCGCGAGCAAGACGCCTTATTGCCTGCAGGTTAATATCCTTGTAACCGCGGGCGGCCCGGGAGACATCTCCTTTGTTTTTGGCAAATGCCGGCGGGTCAAGAATGATTAAATCAAATTCTTCCTGCAGCTGCCGCAAATAATCAAAAACGTCCGCTTCAATAACCGGATAATTATCTGATGAAAATCCGTTTAAGTTAAGATTTTTTTCGGCCTGAGCGCACGCGGATTTGGAAACATCCACGGAAACAACCCGCGTTGCCCCTCCCGCGGCACAGTAAACCGAAAAAGCTCCACTGTAAGAAAAACAATTTAAAACATTGGCGTCAACGCTCAACGCGCCAAGTTTTTCGCGGTTAACACGCTGGTCCAAAAAAAAGCCGGTCTTCTGTCCCCTGACAAAATCAATCTCAAATACTTTCCCGTTTTCTTTGATAAGAACCGTTTCAGTTTTTTTATCGCCGTAAAGAAAATCTTTTATCTCTTCAAGGCCTTCAAGTTGCCTTGAGCGGCCTTCGCTCTTTTCATAAATATTTTTTGGACGCAGCGTCTTAATAAGCGCGTCTAAAATCAAATTCTTTTGCTTTTCCATGCCGGCAGTGGAAACAGAAACGACCAGTGTCGAAGAATAAACATCAGCAATGAAACCGGGAAACCCATCGCCTTCCGCGTTAATCAGGCGATAGGAGTCGGTCTGCGCGTTAATGATTTTCTTTCGCAACTGGATGGCGGTGGTGGCGCGTTTGCTCCAAAAATTACTGTTAATTGAATCCTCGCATTTCGTGGTCAAAACACGAAAGGCGATATCTGTATTAGGATTATAAAATCCCACTGCCAGCTCTTTTTCCCGATAGTCTTTACAGACAACAACATCACCGGCAGCCGGTTTGCCCCTAACCGAAGCTAGGGCACCGGAAAATACCCAGGGATGACCGCGCAGCAGCGCCGCCTCCCTACCCTTTTTCAGCGTTATTTCCGCGTAATCTGTTTTTAACATGATTAAAGAAAATATCTTTTCCGGCTTGAAATAGCAAGGCTGATTGTATTATGTTGTTGGCGCGAAATATTAATCAAGCGCTTAGGATGAAGGGAGAATATATGTACGCGGTAATTATGGCCGGCGGCAGAGGAACAAGATTCTGGCCGCGCAGCAGGGAAAAAAAGCCTAAACACTTACTGGATATAACGGGGGAAAAAACCATCATCCAGGAGACAGTTGACCGCATCCGTCCAATATTTGAACCAAAAAACATTTTAATCGTCACCGGAAAAAAACACGCCCGTGAACTGGGCAAACAGCTCCCTAAAATACCCTTGAAAAACATAATCATTGAACCGGAAGGGAAAAATACCGCCGCCTGCATCGGACTGGCGGCGCTGCACATACAGAAAAAAGCTGGCGACAAAATCATGGCGGTGCTGCCGGCAGACCACGCCATCAGCAATACTGAAGAATACCGTAAAGTAATCTCTGCCGCTCTTCAGGCGGCAAAGCGCGACGCCCTGGTTACCGTTGGCATCAAACCGGACAGCCCGCAAACCGGTTTTGGTTATATCGAGCGGGGGGACTCCGGCGGTAAAGTAGCCGGCAGAGATATTTTCCGTGTCCGTTCTATCCGTGAAAAGCCGGATGAAAATACGGCGCGATCCTTTGTGCAGAGCGGCAGATTCTATTGGAACAGCGGTATGTTTTTCTGGAAAACATCGGCTATTCTTAATCAAATAGAAATATTTCTTCCCGATCTGCATGTTGGTCTAATGAAAATAAAAAACGCGTTGGGTAAATCACACGAAGCAAAAACTGTAGCGGGTGTTTACAAAAAGCTGCCCGCTATTTCCATCGATTACGGTGTAATGGAAAAAGCGGACAATGTTTTTGTCCTGCCCGCGGATTTCGGCTGGAACGACGTCGGCAGCTGGGACGCGGTATACGAGCTGGTAGATAAAGATTCCAAGGGGAATGCCATAACCGGCGGCACTGACGCGATTTTTGAAGGCTCGATTAATTGCCTGATCCACAGCCCGAAAAAGCTTGTCGCCGTGGTGGGAGCGACGGATTTAATTGTGGTAGAAACAAAAGACTCTTTGCTTATCTGCAAAAAAGGCTTTTCACAGGATGTGAAAAAAATTGTGGAAATACTGGAAACGAAAAAAAAGAAGAAATATCTTTGAGTTTATTCCAAATACCGGGGCTTTCCCTTTATTGGATAGCCTCTTTTATTGAGCGCTTCAGAAATATCATCTATAGTGACAATTTCATCATCAAAAGTAACCATCACCATATCGTTTTCTTTGAAACTATACTTATTAACCCCTTTTACTTTCTTCAGGATAGAACCTATCCTGCTTGAAGCGCCTCACGAGCCGCAACCTGGTA
Organism: Syntrophaceae bacterium; assembly: GCA_016928765.1. GTDB lineage: Bacteria > Desulfobacterota > Syntrophia > Syntrophales > Smithellaceae > UBA4810. The sequence continues at coordinate 12,861 of JAFGKC010000034.1, read as the reverse complement.
TAGTCAGCTGCACAATCCGTTCTTTTGCAAATACCCCGACGGAGAAAATCAAAACAAAAATCGTGGCTAAAAGTATTGTAAATATTTTTCTCATCGGACACCTCTTGGAATTTAATAATAACTCCAATATTGTTCACATGCAAACATAATTTATAATTGACAGTTAAAATTTAATCTGTGATAAAAACCCTGAATGTTTGATCATGAAAAATGAGACCAGCTCCTATGTACTTAAAACAAAAGATCATTTTGGCTTCCGCGTCGCCGCGCCGCAAACAGCTGCTAAGTTCGGTCGGCCTGAAGTTTAAAATCGTTCCCGCTCATGTTAATGAAGATTATCTAAGAGGAGAAACTCCCCAGCAGCATGTCCGGAGACTCGCCCACAGCAAAGCCAAGATTGTTTCTGAAAAATATCCTGATGCCTGGGTGCTGGGCGCGGATACTATTGTGGTAATCGACGGACAAATTCTGGGAAAACCGGAAAATAAAGCACAGGCAAAAAAGATGCTCCAAAAACTGAACAACCGCACGCATAAAGTCTATACCGCGTTTACTATTACCCGCGCTTCATCATCCATCAGCAGAACACGCGTTATTCAATCAGCCGTTAGTTTTAAAAACATCTCTCCCGATGAAATAAAATGGTATATATCGTCTAAAGAACCTTACGACAAAGCAGGCGGCTACGCCGCGCAGGAAAAAGGAGCTTCATTCATTAAATCAGTGCGCGGCTCATACACGAATGTTATCGGCCTGCCGCTTTGTGAAGTGCTGGAAGAATTCAAAAAGCTTGGTATAATAAGTTTCAGGTGATCCGATAATGAATAAAAGCATTGCCGCGAATATTGATGAAATACAACAACGCATCTCTTTGGCCGCGGCGCGCGCCAGCCGTGATCCGGGCGAAATAAAACTGATGGCAGTAACCAAAACTGTAACGACAGAGCGCGTCAAAGAAGCCATAGACGCGGGAATTACCTTGTTCGGTGAAAATTATGTTCAGGAAGCAAAAGAAAAAATAACCGCACTGGGAAAAGATGTCCAGTGGCACATGATCGGCCATCTGCAGACGAACAAGTCCAAGTATGTTGTTCATCTTTTTAACTGTGTCCAATCGGTGGACCGCCTGGAACTGGCACAGGAACTTGATAAAAGAGCTGGGCTTGCGGGATATAAAATTGACGTTTTCATTGAAGTAAACGTCAGCGGCGAGCAAACAAAAAGCGGCGTTGCCGCTTCGGAAACTATAAGTCTGGTAAAAAATGTTTCCGCTCTGGAAAATATTTCCGTGCGCGGATTAATGACCATGCCTCCCTTCTCCGACAATCCCGAAGATTCACGACCCTATTTTCGCGCCCTGAAAGAAATCAGCCGGCAAATATCCCAAGAGCGAATTGACCGTGTAATGATGGACGAGCTTTCCATGGGCATGACGGACGATTTTGAGGTGGCAATTGAAGAGGGCGCGACGATTGTGCGTATCGGCCGGGCGATTTTCGGTGAACGAAAATAATTGTATTTATAAAAACTTACATTTCAGACATTGAAGGGGGTTTAGCCTCAGACATAGAATTTGCGTCCTGCAGAAATGCTCTTTCGCCTTCAGCTTTATATATCCTCATACACGCATCAACAACATTACTGTCATACAGTTTTCCCTTATTCTTTACAATCTCTTCCATGGCTATGTCCACACCCTGCGCCGGGCGGTAAGGACGATGAGAGGCCATTGCTTCAATAACATCTGCTGTGGCGATTATACGCGCTTCAAATAATATCTGGTCGCCTTTTAATCCCTGCGGATAACCGGATCCGTCAATCCTTTCGTGATGTTGCAAAACAATATCGGCAACCGGGTAGGGAAAATTGATGGTCTTGAGAATATCATGGGCGACACGGCAATGAGTTTTGATTATTTCCATCTCCAGATCAGTCAGGCGCCCGGGTTTTGTCAGTATCTCCGAAGGTACGGATATTTTGCCGATATCATGCAAAGTGGCGGCAATCTGAATTGCCTCAATCTTTTCCGGCGGCAGTTTCATTTCCCTGGCGATTTTACAGGAAATCACCGCTACCATAACCTCATGGCCGGAAGTGTAAGGGTCGCGCGTTTCGACTATCTTGGACATCGTTTTAACCGTGCCATCCAGAATAATCTGCGCTTTTTCGTAGCTGGCTTTCAGTTCTTCCGCCTTAGCCATGAGATCGCTGGTTTTTTGTCTTACCTTCTCTTCCAGAGTTTTATTCAGGTTCAAAAGCTCATCGTTTTGTCTTTTAATGAGCTCGATGAGGCGTTTGTTCTCCAGTAGCAGTTCTGTCTTGTAAAGGGATTGCTTGATATGCGCGAGCAGTTCCTCCTCGCGCCATGGTTTGGTGAAATAAAGATGAATGCCGCCTTTATTGATGGCGTCGATAATCGCGTCGGTATCGGCATAACCGGTAAGCAGTATGCGGACGGCATCGGGGAAAATATCTTTGGCGGCGGCGAAAAACTGCACGCCGTTCATCACCGGCATTCTTTGATCAGAAATAATAAGAGAAAAAGGTTTTTGCGCCGCGCGCAGTTTATTCAGGCCTTCCTGCCCATCGCTGGCGGTATGAATTTCATAATCTTCATCAGCGAGAATCCGCCTGAATGCATTCAGAATGGATTCTTCATCATCGACAATTAATATCGAATGCCGGTGCTTCAGTGGCTCTGTCTGGGGTACATTCATATATTCTTACCTCTCGAGGTCACCGCTTACAAATATTTTGAACCTTTCGTTAACCAATGTCAAGATTTAAAGAAATGCTGTTTTTTTGATGATTTCCCACGATTTATCCGTAATAAAATGTGATTATCTTATTATTTTAGTTCGGCATGGGCCTAAAGAATCTTTCTCAAAAAACAGCCGGTTGCCGATTTTTCTTCCCGCGCTACTTCTTCCACTGTTCCTGAAGCTATAATCCGGCCGCCTTCCGGACCGCCTTCCGGACCCATGTCAATAATATAGTCAGCGCATTTGATGACATCCAGATTATGCTCGATAACAACCATGGTGTTGCCCATATCAACCAGCCTTTTGAGAACGTCCAGCAATTTTTGAATGTCCGCAAAATGCAGGCCGATTGTCGGCTCATCCAGAATATACAGGGTGTTACTGTTCGTTTTCTTGCCCAGCTCCCGCGCCAGCTTTATTCTCTGCGCCTCGCCGCCGGAAAGGGTGGTCGCCGATTGCCCCAAGCGAATATAACCCAAACCAACATCTGAAAGCAATTGCAGGTGCGCTTTTATTGACGGAATGTTGGAAAAAAACATCAATGCCTGGCTTACCGTCATATCCAGAACATCGGCAATACTTTTATCCTTATATTTAACATCAAGAGTGTCTGCATTAAATCTTTTGCCCTGACAAACATCACAGGTCACATAAACATCCGGCAAAAAATGCATTTCTATTTTAATCAGGCCGTTGCCCTCGCAAGCTTCACACCGTCCGCCTTTCACGTTAAAACTGAAACGGCCGGGTTTATAGCCGCGAACACGCGATTCGGGAAGAGATGTAAATAAATCGCGGATAAATGAAAACACTCCCGTGTAGGTTACCGGGTTGGAACGCGGCGTGCGGCCGATTGGCTGCTGATTAATCAAAATGACTCTTTCGATATCGCCCAGATCTCTAACCTTTTTTATTTTTCCCATGGAACCGTGGTGCTGGTTCAAACGCCTGGAGACCACTTTATAAAGGGTTTCGACAACCATCGTGCTCTTGCCCGAACCGGAAACTCCCGTTACCGCCGTAAATATTCCGACCGGTATTTTTATATCAATATTTTTCAGATTGTTTTCACTTGCGCCTTCCAAAATTATATGCCGGCCGTTATGCGCCCGTCTTTTTTCCGGCATGGCTATGGATTCCTTACCTGACAAGTATCTGCCGGTTAGCGATTCCTCGCTTACCAATATTTCCCGCGCCGTGCCCTGAAAAACTATATGGCCGCCATGCATGCCGGCACCCGGTCCCATATCCACAATATGATCGCACGCCTCCATCATTTCGGCGTCGTGCTCCACAACCAGGACTGTATTACCCATGTCACGCAGTTTTTTCAGAGTATCGATAAGCCGCAGGTTATCCCTTTGATGAAGGCCAACAGTTGGCTCATCAAGAACATACAAAACCCCCATCAATCCTGAACCAATCTGCGTTGCCAGTCGTATCCGTTGGCTTTCTCCGCCGGACAAAGTTGACGTGGCTCTGGCCAGATTCAAATAATCCATGCCCACATTGAGAAGAAATTGCAGCCGGCCTTTTATTTCCTTGAGAACTCTTTCCGCAATAAGATTATCCTGCTGCCCCAGGTCAAGCTTTTCAAAAAATTCGTGGCATTCGCGGATGGACATTTGACAAAGCTCATAAACATTTTTCCCTCCCACAGTAACAGCCAGGCTTTCTTTTTTGAGCCTTGCTCCCTGACAGGTTTCACAGGCGCTTAAATCTATATACCGTGAAAGATCATTACGCACGGCCGTCGAAGTTGTTTCCCGCCAACGGCGTTCTAACTGCCTGATAGCGCCTTCAAAAATACGCTGCGAAAAATACCTTTTCCCGGAATGGTCGTAATAAAATTTTATGTTTTCCGTCCCCGATCCATAAAGAAGAACTTTTTTTATCTTTTCGGGAAGTTTATTGAAAGGCGTGTTGATATCAAAACCGTAATGCTTTGATAAAGCGTCCAGCATGTTGTGGTAATAAAGGGATGTGCGCGACGCCCAAGGAGCGATAGCGCCTCCCCGCAAGGAAAGCCCCGCGTCCGGAACGACCAGATCTACGGTAAAACGCATGCGTGAACCCAAACCATTACAATCAGGACAGGCGCCATAGGGGCTATTGAACGAAAATATTCTTGGCGCCAGTTCCGATATACTAATGGAGCAATCGGGGCAGGAATATTTTTCAGAAAAAAGTGTTTCTTCTCCGGAGCCGGTAACTATCCTCACCAGCCCGTCACCGCGGAAGGAAGCGATTTCCAGAGAATCGCGTAACCTTTTCCTTATGCCTTCCTTCAGCACCAATCTATCAACAATCAAGTCAATATCATGGCGCTTGGTTTTGCCAAGCTTGATGCCTTCAGCCAAATCCTTAACTTCACCGTTAATCCGGACACGAACAAAGCCTTCTTTTTGAAGTTTCTTCAGCTCTTTTTGAAATTCACCTTTCTTGCCGCGCGCAATCGGAGCCATAACGCTGAAACGCGTTCCGGCGGGCATAGCTAAAATATTTTCCAAAATACTGTCGATAGTTTGTGATTTTATTTCCCGGCCGCAGTTGTAACAATGACAAACACCGATACCGGCGTAAAGCAGCCGCAGATAATCGTAGATTTCCGTTACTGTGCCGACCGTGGACCGGGGATTGTGACTGGAAGCGCGCTGCTCGATGGCGATAGCCGGAGAAAGGCCTTCAATAGATTCCACTTCCGGCTTATCCATTTGGCCAATAAACTGGCGCGCGTATGTAGAGAGAGATTCAACATAACGTCTTTGACCTTCGGCATAAATAGTGTCAAAAGCCAAAGAAGATTTACCCGAACCGCTTACACCGGTAATAACAACTAGCTTGTCGCGTGGTATATCAAGGCTGATGTTTTTTAAATTATGCTGAGATGCGCCCTTGATTCTTATCGCGTTCATCTTTTATTCAACTTCTCGTTTACAGCCTTATATCAATATAAGATTTTTTCCGGACAGAGGAAATCCACTCATCATATTTTTTTTCCAGCTTTTCCTCTTCAAGTTTCGCTTTTATTTCCTGCCTTACCACGTCAAGGGGTTTTAACCCCGCGCCTCTTTTATCCAGAACAGCAACAATATAAACCCCGGCATCTGTTTCAATAGGCGCGCTGAGTTTCCCTAGTGGAAGGTTAAATATCACTGCTTCTAACTCCGGAAGAACAACCCCGCGCTCGACAAAACCGATATCACCTCCCTGTGATGCCGCCGCCCCCTGCGAATATTTCGCGGCGATAAGTTCAAAGGACTCACCTTTTTCGATACGCTTACGCAGATTGTATGCTTCGTTTTTTAATCGAGCCCGTATGGCAGTATTGGCCTTGGGGGGATATTTTAGGAATATTTCCTTAATATGTACCGCTTCTTTGCCCTCATAATCTTCACGGTGCTGATTGTAATAGTCGCCTATCTCTTCATCGCTCACGATTATTTTCGACTGGACTTCCCTGCGCAGTAATCTCATCCGCACCATTTGGCTTCTGATTTCTTTTTTTACCATTTCCAGTGTTTTTCCTTCTTTAGCGAGACCTTTTACGAAATCATCCATGTTGGTTTGTCTTTTTGACAGTATATCTTTTAACGCTGACATGACTTCTTCATCTTTGACCGTGATTGGGGCATAAGATTTTTTGGCTTCCTGCTCAATTAATATATTGTCGACATAACGCTGCAAAAACATTCTTTTGTTTTGCTCTATTACTTTTTCTTTATCAGGCCCTTTATAATTTTCCTGGATGCTGCGGGCGTAGGGTTCAAACGCGGCGTTGAATTCGGAAAGAGTCACTATTTCTTCATTAACCACGGCAACGATTCTATCAACAACTTCAGCACTGACCACCACAGATAAAAACATAATAATCAATACGCTTAGAATAATTTTTTTAATAAATTTCACAAAAAACCTCCGTTTGTTTTATTTTTGCCTGTTAACTTTCTTTCTCAGTACTGTGTTTTCTTTCTTGACTACCGCGCTTAATTTTAACGAATTGAGCCAGTTGACAAAAGCGACCTCTTCCTTTTGCGCGCGGATCTCCGCTATTAATTCACTTTTTACTTCAGCGAAACTTCTTGTTTTTGCCTGTTGGATATCCAGAACCTTGAATACATGAAAGCCATATGGGCTTTGCACCACCGAACTGATTTTATTCAAAGGTAACTTGAAAATAACACTGTCCAACGGTTCAGGCATCTCGTCTCTCGTCAGGTAACCTAAATCGCCACCCCTGCTGGATTCGGGGCCAATAGAGTGTTTGGCGGCCAAAGTCGCAAAATTTTCTCCGGCATGCAGTCTGGCCAGTATTTCTTTGGCCGTATCCGCATCGCGCACCACTATCTGAACGGCTCTGACCTGCGCTCCCTGGCGATATTTATCGCGATGGTCGTTATAATAGTCTTCCGCCTCATCATCAGAAACCGTTATTTTAGAGTTAACATCCACTGCCACAAGCTTTTGAATGAGCAATTCTTTTTTTATCTCTTCTCTCCATTGCTCATATCTAATATTTTGTTGCGCCAATAAGTTTACAAAATCTTCTCCATAATCTTTTCTTATTTCGCTAATTCTGTCATCCAGCTCGCTTGCTTCCACGGAAATATTTAGCTCTTTCGCGCGCAGCTGCATTATTTTATCCGTGATCATTTGGTCAAGAACTTCATCTTCCAGGCGGCTGATATAACTATGGTCATCAGCCGTGATGTCTTTTGGCAACATTGTCATTTTCTGATTTAATTTCAATTGATATTCATCAAGATAAATCTTCGCCCCGTTGACTGTCGCCACATAAGGCCTGGAAAGGAAATCTATCCGGTCACAAGACGCAATAATCACGCTCAACAAGATAAAGATGATAAATTCTTTACGGGAAATTACGCCCGAAATTACTTTCATGTCAGATATTGTTCCCTGTTTTTAATAATTTAATATCTATATATCGCTTATGTCTATTGGGCAAGCATCTTTAACAATAAACTTGCCTGTGTTAATATTTCATTCGCAGGTAAATTCGGCAGGGTGAAAAAAAGCTTGCCGTCTGGTGTGAAACGTAACTGTCTGTTATCTTTCTGGAATAAGCGAACAACCTTTCCCGGTTCCACCGGCGTGGCATTCCTGAAAAAGATATGCATCTGTCTGCCGTCATAACCCATTTTCTTTCCATGCAGCATTTTAAGTTGATTCCTTACGCTTATAACCTGCAATAGGTTTTCCGCCTGCGGCGGCAATATCCCATAACAATCAGTAAGTTCGTTTTTTATCCGGCTGATTTCCTCGTCATTGGACGCAAGTGATATTCTTTTGTATAAAACCAGCCTCTGATACATGTCGCGCACATATTCTTCAGGGATAAGCGCGGAAACCCCCAACTGTATTTCCGGCATCGGTTCTTCCTCGTCAATTCTTTCGCCCTTAATTTCCCGCATAGTTTTTTCCATCAGCTCTGTATATAATTCGTAACCGACCGCGCGGATATGCCCTGATTGTGAAACGCCCAGTAAGTTGCCGCCGCCACGTATTTCCAAATCGTTGCGCGCAATGCGAAAACCCGAACCCGGCTGAGAAAATTCTTTTATCGCCTGCAATCTTTTCATCGCGTCGGACGAAAGCATCGCCCCCGGCGGTAACAGAAGATAGGCAAAGGCTTCCCGGGCCGCACGTCCGACACGTCCCCGCAGCTGATAAAGCTGCGCGAGCCCCAGACGGTCAGCTCGATTGATGATTATCGTGTTCGAGGTGGGAATATCCAACCCGGATGAAACAATCGTCGTGCTCACCAGAACGTCGATTTCCCCGCGCACAAACAAAGCCATCGTTTTTTCGATTTCCGCCGGCTTCATCTGCCCGTGAACTATACCGACTCTCGCCTGCGGCACAAGCTTCTGCAATAGGCGGGTGATAGAATAAATGGATCGCACCCGGTCATGCACAAAAAACACCTGGCCCTGGCGAGCCAGCTCTTTTTCTATTGCCGACTTAATTATTTCTTCATTAAATTCCAAAACATATGTTTTAATCGGCAGACGCTCTTCCGGCGGAGTATTGATGATGGATAAATCCCGAATCCCCACCAATGACAAATGCAATGTTCGCGGTATTGGTGTGGCGGAAAGCGTCAATACATCAACCAGCGTGCGCATTTTTTTAAGCTTTTCTTTATGCGCCACGCCGAATCGCTGTTCCTCATCAATCACCACCAGCCCCAATTCCTTGAAATCGACATCCTTTTGCAGCAGGCGATGCGTCCCGACAATAATATCAATTTTCTGATTTTTTAAATCTTCCAATATTTTTTTCTGCGCTGCCGGACCTTTGAAACGGTTGAGCACCTCGACGCGTATGGGAAACTTATGAAGCCTCTCGGCAAATGTCCGGTAATGCTGCTCGGCCAAAATAGTCGTGGGCACTAAAACCGCCGCCTGCTTGCCGTCCATAACTACGCGAAAAGCCGCGCGAATGGCAACTTCCGTTTTGCCGAATCCGGCGTCGCCGCAAATGAGCCTGTCCATCGGCTTTACATCATCCATATCCAGATGAACGTCTTCTATCGCCTTGGATTGGTCCGGTGTTTCTTCAAATTCAAAAGTCGCGCATAACTCTTCATAAAGCTGATCGGGAGGAGAAAATGATTCTCTTTCCATTACTTCACGCGCCGCGTAAATGGAAACCAGTTCTTCAGCGATTTCACGCACCGACTTTTTGACTCTTTGCTTTACCGACTCCCAGGAAGTTCCCCCCATTCTGTCAATTTTCGGAACATAACCTTCAGGTCCGATATATCTCTGAATTCTATCCAGAGAATTGACGGGTATGTAGAGCTTATCGCCTTCCGCATATTCAACTACCAGAAAATCATTTTCAATTTTGCCGACGGATATTTTTTTCAATCCCCGATAAGTACCAATGCCGAAATCAGTATGAACAACATAATCGCCTTCTTTTAAATCACCGAATGATTTGAGAAAATAGGCTTCCCGGGCCGGGCGCTGCCTGCGGCGTTTCCTTTTTTTGCCGAATATCTCCTCTTCGCTCAAAAAAACAAGCTTCATCGCCGGAAATGAAAAGCTGGCAGAAAGCTTTCCTTCCCACAATATAAGGCTGGATTTATTTTTTTTACTATTTACCATCTCCATAATGGAAATTTGTCCCTTTAATAATTCCACGGACACATCATTTAATGATAAAAGATGGCTCATTCTGGAGAGATCCTCGGTTGTGGGACATGCAAAAATTATTAGCATGCCATCGGCAAGCCAGGTTCTGATCTTTTGCACCACCTGTTTTAATAAAACATCTTCCTTAAAATCTCCGGCAACAACATCTAAAAAAGGAAGTTCCCTGTGTGTTTCAAAAGCTACAACCGGATTTTCTGCGGCTGTTTCTTTTTCCAAATTAAAATCTAAAAAAGAAATTTGCTTAAACCGGCGCATAGCATTGAAAACATCCGCCTCGCTGAAATAAGCGCCTTCGCTGTCCAGGTAAAATTTATCATCGCTCTGCGTTTTAAACAGCATTTGCTCCATATTCATTTGCGCTTCCTGAAAAGCCTGCCGGACGGCGAAAGAACCGTCCAGAATCAACAACGTGCCCAGCGGCAGGTACTCAAAAATACCGGAAAGCGTATTTTGTGAAAATTTTCCATCCGCGTTGATTTCATCGTAAAAAAGAGACAAAAAAACGGGGTTAATTATGTCCGCCGAAGAATTTTTCAGCGCCTCCACCAAATTGCCGCGCATACCGCGAGGCAAAGAAAGTTCGTCGGCGCGCCGCTTGATGTTTTGCACCGCCAGTGTTCTTTTTTCGGATGTTAAAATAATTTGGCTTGCCGGAGATATCGTAAAAGACTCAAGCGCGTGCAAAGAACGCTGCGATACATTGTCAAATGCCCGGATGGATTCAATTTCATCAGCGGATAACTCGACACGCAAAGGGGTTTTTTCTAAAGGCGGGAAAATATCAATTATGTTGCCGCGGACACTGAACTCTCCCGCTTCTTCCACCAGGCTGACTCTCTTGTAGCCCATGGCGTCCAAATGAATAGTTAATTCATCCCTGTCCAATGTGTCTTTCAGGGAAACAGCGCGTAGATTTTTATCGAATTCGCCAAGCGGCATAATTTTATGCGACAAAGCGCCGGCATGGGTAACAATAATTGTTTTTCTGTTTGTTCGCAGCTGCGCCAGCAACGCTAGCCGCAGCAATTCCTCTTCTCTTGGAAAAGAAAATAATTCGACGGCAAATAAATCAATTGGCGGGTAATAAAAAACATCGTTTTCACCCAGAAAGAAAGCCAAATCTCCGGCAAAAGCCAGCGCTTCTTTTTCCCGAGCGCAAATAACAAAAATACTGCTGTCGTTTCTCTCGAAAAGAAGCCCGGCCATAAAGGCGCGCGCCGCGGCCTCGAGTCCGCTCACGCTAATCATTGCGTCCGCTTGCTTAATCCTGTCTAAGAGGTCATTCGGAAATTCGACGTTGTTCCCTTTGTATTCATTAATGATTTTTCTCATCGGCATCAATTACGCTTTAATTTCAAAAATAATTTAACAATTACTGGAAATTAAGCTTCTAACCTAAAATAGTTTTTTGTTCAAGGCTGCCGGGCAGAAGAATATTGCTTTCATTTCTTACCCGTTGACAACCGGCCTATGTCTGATAAGCTATTAATTATAAATGCATAGGGAGTAAATTAACATGATTTCTGTGGAAAAAGCCCTGAAAACAATCCTGACCGACGCTAAACTTCTGGGCGTGGAAAAAATTAACATCATTAACGCGCAACGGCGTGTGATCGCCGATAATATTTACGCTAACCGCGATATTCCATCCGCCGATAATTCGGCCATGGACGGTTATGCCCTGCGCTGGGCCGATACCAAAGGCGCGACTAAAAAAACTCCCGTATGGCTTGAAATTATTGAAGAGATACCGGCCGGAAAAATTCCCCAAAAAAAAATCACTACAAAAGAAGCTTCCCGTATTATGACCGGGGCAATAATTCCTAAGGGCGCCGACGCGGTCATCCGCCAGGAAGACACCATAAGAAACGGCAAAAAGGTCGCTGTACTGAAACCGGTCGATAAGAAAAAAGATATCCGCCTTGCAGGTGAAGACGTGCGTAAAGGAGAGCTTGTTATTCCCAAGTCCAGCATATTGTCTCCCGCGCAAATCGGCATGCTGGCTTCACTGGGCCGGGAATATATAAGTGTTTATAAAAAACCGCGCGTAGCCATTATGACCACAGGAAACGAGCTTGTTGATATAAGCATCAATCCCCCACCGGGAAAAGTTGTCAACAGTAACGGTTATTCTTTGGCCTCTTTAGTTATAGAATGCGGGGGTATTCCTCTTGTTTTAGGAATCAGCAAGGATAATAAGTCCTCTTTGCGAAAAAAATTTACGGCCGCGCTAAAAGCCGATGTAATAATTTCGTCCGGCGGCGTATCCGTTGGAGATTATGATTTTGTAAAAGACATCATGGCGGAAATGGGAAATTCAATGAGCTTCTGGCAGGTGGCTATGCGGCCGGGCAAACCCTTGGCGCTTGGAGGCATCAAGGGAGTGCCTTTATTCGGCCTGCCGGGAAATCCCGTATCGACAATGGTTTCTTTTGAGCAATTCGTCCGACCCTACCTTTTAAAAATTCAGGGGCACAAAAACATTTTTCGCCCATCTCTCAAAGCTATAAGCGCTCAAACTTTAAAAAAGGACGCGGGTACAAAACAATTTCTACGCGCGATCGTCAAAAAACAGAAAGGAAAATATTTCGCGAAAACTACCGGGGATCAGGGATCCGGCATTTTAAAATCAATGGTCGCGGCCAACGCTCTAATCGTCCTTCACGAAAAAGAAACAAAAATAAGTAAAGGCGACATTGTAAGCGTTCAGTTATTGGATGATTCGCTGTTCAGGGCGAATTCTTTCCTGGGTGGCATATAAACTTAAATCTCTTATTTTGGATGTTGACACGTTATCGTTTTACAGCTAAAGATTCATTGATTTATTTCGGGGAAGTGCCAAGGTCACTGGTGGGCCTCCTGGACTTCAAATCCAGTGTGGGGCGCTAGAACCGTCCCAGGTGGGTTCGATTCCCATG